>JBBSDC010000042.1:0-26972 GCA_038249705.1 Bacteroidales bacterium
CTCTCTGACGGTAATAAATGGTATCGTTGCCAGCAGATAACCATTTTGCAAGTATCGTAATAACCTTATATTGAGGTGGCCCGGCAAGATCTGAACCGTTTTTAAAATGAAAAACATCTCCAATCCCGAAATCATAAACACTCCCGATTGTTAAGGGTTCATATTCATATAATTCGAACCGGTTTGTATCGGCGGGGAAGCTGTAAAGACTATATAATTCAGTAAAACCATGGTTTTGGGAAAAGCGAATTTTTTTCTGGTTAAACCAGTCAGGAACCAGAAATCCGGAATTGGAAAATGCCTGAAGTGAAATAACTTTAACTGAGTCATTTATTCCGGTAACGGACGAAAGTTCTACCGATTCGAGAGTTGCCTGATAAAAGTAATCAGCTTGCCTGTTAAAAACCCAGTTGTCGCCCAACCCTGCCCGGGTTTTTATCGAAATCGTATCCCCTTGCCTGTTAAAGAACAAATTTTCACCATCCGATCGGATAACAACATGCGTTCCAAGCCAGCAGGGTGCTGCCAAATCTAAATTACATTCTCCATAAATGAAAGATGTATCCTGCATCGTCCGGTAAAAGTAAAGAGCTGAATCTCCTGATGGAAAGGAAGTAACAGAATCAGTTTTGACTGCCAGTATATCTTCTGCTATGCGGGAAGCCCAAATAGAATAAGTGGCTTTGCAATACCTGTTATGGCCTGAATTCACTGTTTGATAATCCTGACTGAATGCTTTTGAAACAAAGAAAGATGTTACTACGAAAATCGTAAAAATGAATGCCTGAATTTTCATAACGTTTACTATTTGCAGAAAAGGAATAACCCCTTATTTGAATACACAAATATAGGTGTTAAAACACAAAAATTTTCTGATTTAGTCCTGAATCTTTTATTTTTCAGGCAAATAGAATCCTCCTTTGGGAAGCAGATGATCAAGGTTCGCAACTCCTAAAACTACAATTGCAGTTACTACGGATGTATGTTCCTGGTATTCAGGGATACTTTTGTTATATAAGTCGCGCTCGGTATGCCATATTTCGCTATAACTGAAATTATAGCCTTTGGTGTCTTCGGTTCCGAATGTAAGCGTTGGAACGCCCTCAACGGCAAACGGACCGCTGTCGGTTCCCCAGGCTACCTTTGGTTTTGATCGTTGCTCGCCTTTTTTAAAGGTAAACGGGAAATCAGGATTGATGTCACTCAGCGGTTCGCATATTTTTTCAAAATCATCCATCCACGCTTCGGGTACACTCAGGCTGTTAGCAACTGTCGGACCTCCGTCGCGGTTAAACATATTCGATATTTTCGGGAGCTTTTCAGGATTTCGTTTCACCCAGCTTTTCGACCCCAGCAAACCAAATTCTTCGCCGGCCCAAAGGCAAACCAGAATGGTACGTTTTGGTTTTCCACCGGCTTTCATAATCAGCCGTGCTGCTTCCATAGTCGGTGTAGCTCCCGAGCCATCATCCACACCACCGGTTCCAACATCATAGGCATCAAGGTGGCCACCTATAATCACGTATTCATCAGGGTATTTTGAGCCGGGAATAATGCCAATTACATTGTAATATTTTATCGGTCCGGGTTTAAAATGGTTGCGGATATCGAATTCGAGGAAGAAATTGCGGCGCTCCTTTGCCATTTGCTCGATTATAGCAAACTGATGTTCATCGAGTTTTATGTCAGGTACGGTCGGCAGGGTTTCAAAGGTCATGCCGTCAATATTTTTTCGGTCGTAAAGTGCCTGAATGGGCGTTTTAGCCGATTGTATTATTCCAAGGATACCAGCATCTTTCATTTGTTTGTAAAAAAGTGCAGGTTCGTCATTCAGTTTGATAAGTTCTTTTTTAGGCAGGCTATCGCCTGATTTTTCGTTTTGGGCTTCTAAATCGCGGTTTTGTCGTCGTATTTCAATATTTGCTGCAATCAGCGAATCCCGGCGGTGGGTAGCCTTTTCCGAAAAATCAATCGGCCAGCCATCACTTTTACCGGTAATCAGCACCCAGGCACCTTTCAGGCGACCCTTCATACGGTTGAAATCTTCCTGTGTTTTGGGTTCAAGCAGCACATGACCTGTTTGAGCACCTTTGGTTCCTGCTGTATAAGAAGGTGTTGCAAAATGCAGATCCATCCCATTCTCGCTCAGGAGTTTACCAAACCACGGGCCGCGGTTAAAACCAACAGGTAAAGTTCCGGCTTCGTCCATCTGCACCTGCATTCCCCATTCTTTAAATTTCGACGCGGCCCATTCGGCTGCATTTTCGTAAGCATCCGATCCGATAGGACGGCCACCAAAACGGTTGCAAAGCACATCAAGGTGTTGCATGGTTTGATTATCGGTTTTGCCGATTTCGATGATTTTGTTGACTACATCTTTTTGGGCAAATGTTTCAGTTGCAACAAGCGCAATGCTGAATGAGAGTAAAAGGATTGATAGTTTTAACATCAGAGTCTCCCGTGAGGATTTGAATTTTAAATTGAACTATTAGTTTTGATAATGCAAATGAAAAGGTTTTTTCAATTGAAAACCATATGAATAACAAATTTGTTGAAATCAATTGTTGCCACCGACTGTAAAAAAAAGAATTTACGGAATACACCTTTCAACATTGGATAAGTATCTTACATTTATCAGGTAATATTACGAACTGAAAATAAAGTTGTAAAAGTGATAATGATCACAAATACTGTTGATTACCATCGAAAAAATAATGCTATGCGTATTTCTTTAACTATTATTTTAATCAACGAGTAACTTTTTTAACCTCATTCCGATTAACTGTTGTATGACGAAGGACGATTTCATTAACTGCGCAAAGCAATTTACTCCAAATCTTTTGAGATTCTCGAAGCGGGTAGCAGGCGGCACAATTGAAGCGGATGATATCGTACAGGAATGTTTCGAAGTGCTTTGGAAAAACAAGGACAAAGTGGAAATGAATTCAGCAAAGTCGTACCTGTTTTCCATTGCACATAAAAAGATCATTGATACATTCCGATCGGATAAAAAAATGCAGGATTTCGAATCGGTATTTGCTGAACTGATTGACAAACAGGATGAAACAGACGATCAACAACTAGTGCAACTTGCCATAAATCAAATTCCCGCTTTATATAAAGAACTGCTTACTCTCCGCGACCTCGAATCATACTCCTACAAGGAAATTGAAAAAATTACCCACTTAACTGAAGCACAGGTAAAAGTGTATTTGTTCAGAGCCCGGAAAGCGATTAAAGAAAAGATTTTACAACTGGAAGTATTATGAACCTCAAAATAACCATAGCTAATTACGAAGAAATCATGTTCCGCCTGGTGGAGGATGATTTTGATATGCAAACCAGGATTGAATTGCTTCAGCAGATAGAGGCCGATGAACTTTTTAAATTCGAATGGGAAGCGTGGCAAAAAACAAAGTTTGCCGACCCAGTCGAAAACTATTTGGCTGAAAGCAGTGAATTGACTGAAAAAATCATCCTGATTACCGAACCCCAACCTGCCGGACGAAACAGGTTTTTCTATTACTGGGCGGCAGCAGCATCCATTATTCTTCTGATTGGCATTTTGTTTCTATTGACCGCTGATTTTTCTTCCACGCCAAAACAGGAAGTAGCCGAGACAGTTAAAAAATCGTCAGCACCTGTAAAAAACACATTTACACCAGTTCAGAGCCAGTCAGTACCAATTGTTATTTTTGATAAGAATCAATTCCGGAATCAAAAAGGAGAAAAGCAAACTATGCCTGTTGTTGAAGATTCTATTTCAAATTTTCCTACTGAAAAAACCTTAGCTGATCTGCCACTTGTAATTGATTCAGTTCCGGCTAAAACCACTCAACTGGCAAAAGCAACAGAGAAAAAGCCACGTTATACCATCACCATTGAAACTTCGGATATTATTGCTAATAATCAGAATAACAATGATTTGGCACAAAATCAAAAAGGCAAAATCAAAAAAGTATTTACCAACACAAAAATGTTGCTAACCCGCAAACCCAATGGGGAGCCTGATAAAATAATTCTAGTGGGTGATGAAAACAGCTATTTATGCATAAACATAAACTATTAAGCAAATGAAACTAACCAGAAATTTTTTAGTATTAATCTTTGGAATAGCAGCTATAACCGCAGTGGCTCAAAACGCTGACTCAGTGGTTGTAATCTACGAAAACCAAAAGAGCATAATTCCTTTACCGGTATTTGGAGGACAAACCTCGGTAAGCTATGCGGATTCGAATAAGGTTGTCGAAATTGGGGTGTGGGTACGAAAACCTGGTGAACCCTCACCATTTCTGCAACTTCAATCTAATAATGTGGCTACAAGAAATTCAAAAACCAAGTCAAAATGGTTTTCCGAAATAGAAGCGGGTTATATTAAAGGATTTACATCTTCTCATGGAGCATGGACTTCCAGCTACACTATCTGGAGTGATGGAGTGTCACCCATCACACAAGCAGACACAAATTCGAGAAGTGATAGAAAAGGCTACCAAATCAGGCTTTCTGTTCTGGAGAGTGAGTTTTACTTAAATAAGAAATCCTCAATTAGTTCAGGATTTAAAGTAGGGTTTTCACAATCCAACATGCAGGCACATTCTTATGGTAATGTGACCGATTCCACAGGAAATGTGTTAAGATCATTCGATGATAATTATGAATTCAGGATAAATAGCTTTCAGTTTCTATATCAATTTGGATATAGCTTTCATTTTAATGCAGGAAAATTACCTGCACGAATAAACGTTGGAAATAGCTTTGGCATATTGAGAACCAGCACCAGAACTATCAATGAGGATACATATAGTGGTTATTCATATGCAAGCTTGCTGCAACCCTATTTAGGTATGGAGATCTGGAAAATGGGAGTTCTGTTTTCTGCAGATTTTTCACTACCAAATAACCAGCTCTATATTTTTCATGATAATCTGGGGAGCAATATTAGTATTGCACTAACCTATCGCATTTTTTAGGAGTGTGATTTATAGGAAAGCAAATAAATGATGTATCGTAACTTAAATGAATAAATAAATGAGAGCAATCAGTATAATTTTAGGTTTGATAATTGGGATTACTACAGTAACATTGGCCCAGAAATCAGATTCGATAGTTGTAACCTACGATAATCAGCATACGATTATTCCGGTTCCTGCATTTGGCAAACAAACCACTATAAAAATGGCTGATTCAACCCAGATGATTGAAATTAGTGTTTCGCGGCGGGAAATCAGTGATATTTCAAAGCAGACTCTTTATCCGGCAAATACTGTTTCTTTACAAAAAACAAAAAATAAAGCAAAATGGTTTTCGCAGGTTGAAGCGGGCTATACGTTAAGTATCCCATACTCTTATAGATATTATTATCCGGAAGGAGGTAATTTTCAAGGATATAAAATTGGGCTTTCAGTTCGCGAAAAAGTGAGAAGTATCAATAGTAAAACATCATTGGTAACCGGGTTTAAACTTGGATATGAACAATCTTTCAGAAAAATAGAAGTTCAGGTTAATGGATATAGCCCGGTATATAGAAGTAGTTTCTTTCAGATGATATTTCCGATTGCTGGTAAACGTCAGATTGCCATATTCAATTCACCCGCGAATGTTTGTTTTGGTGCGAACTTTACTTTTGGTTACTCTTTTATCACCAGAAAAAATAATTTTAACACAGAATCTGTGTATGATAACGGACTGTTTTTTTTAGAACCATTTTTGGGAATCGAATTCAGCAAAGTGGGTTTTCGCATTGCCAGTAGCAGGAATTTAGCCCCGGATATGAGTATGTATAATCCTGTTAAAGCGGTTAATAGTGTTTCTTTGACGTATCGATTGTTTTAAAAAGTTTACTTCTTTCTTTCTTTTTTTTTTCTTTCTTTTGTGAAATGAGAGAATAAATATTTAAGATTTATTTAGGTGTGAGTATTGATTAACCCCCAAAACTCACACTTTAAATTTTGCGGATAACTCATTCAGCAAAATTCAGGCTCCAACTTTCTTCTTTTTATTCACTGGCTGGGCTTTTCTTTTAGCGTTTTTTGCTTTAAGTTCACTCATCAGTTTCCTGAAATCTTTCAGTTCTTCTTCAGTCCAGGGTTCTGATTGAACTGTGAAGCCAATATTTTTCGGTTCTTTTATGATTCCCATTTTGTTATGATTTAAAGTATTGTGAAATAAGTGCTTAATGTTGCATTCGTTTCAATAAACATTCTGAGTGCGCCGAAATGAGTCGCATGCAGCATTTCTTCGTAATGTTTGATTAAAGCCGCCTTGGCATCGAATTATAGTGGTTTGCTAATATCCAAAGGGGACTACTTATAATCACTTCATATTCAACATATTCAAAACTTTAATAGAAGCAAAAATCTTGATTTGACCAATGAACCGCGACTTTTATGCAGGTGCTTTATGCGGTTTTGTTATTCTTCGGTCAATTTGTCTTCTAAATTTTTATTGATAATTCCAGATGTCCACCAAAACCAATTTCGATGATTTTCTGAAGTGTTGAAATACGAGCTTCTTTAACGTTATTCTCAATTTTTGAGATGTAGGATTTTGTTGTCCCAACTTTTTCTGCGAGTTGTTCCTGTGTCATTCCCAACTCTATGCGAGTGTCGTGGATTAATGCACCAATTTTGAAGTTTTCATAGCCAGCTTCAAGTTCATCGCGCTCTTTTGTCCCACGCTTGCCGTAGTTTTTTTCTTTGAACTCTTCAAGAGTCATCAAGTTCTTATTTTTCGTTTTCATATTCTGCTTTTATTTTAAGTGCCATTTAATTTCATTCTGTGGTGTTTTTTGCGTTTTCTTTTGGAATCCGTTTGCTAAAACAACTATTTGTCCCTGGTCAAAAAAACAGAAAATCCGAAAGATGTCACTGCCAAGTTGGACACGAATTTCATAAAGTCCGTCCGTATTTTCAATGTGTTTCAGATACGTTTCCGGAACTCTTTGCATGACTTCAATCAAATCAAATGTTCAAACAATTTTAGCTTTTACCTTTTTTGATTGTTTGTCAAAGAAGTCTTGAAAGTAGTTTTTGAAAAACGTTATCTTTCTATGTTTCTGATTTTTGTCCACAAAGCAAAGGTAATTATGTTTCACTAAAGTGAAACATAAGAGTCAAAATATTTTTGTTTTTAGTTATGCTATTTCGGGTTTACTATAATCTCAAGTATCTCATTGATGGTCAAACCTGATAGTGCAAATACGGTTAAAGAAGGAGTGCTGATTTTAGCATCACTACGAAAACCACCTCATAAAAAACTTCAACATTTTCATTTTATCCCGGTAAGGTGCATAGCGAACCGGCAGGTCTAACCAATTGTAGCGGGTAGTAATCCCTTTTTCTTTAGTAAATGTATCGAACGAATATTTGCCATGATAAGCACCTACACCGCTGTAACCCACGCCGCCAAAAGGCAGACGATGATTGGCAAAATGCACTATTATATCATTCATCGTTCCGCCACCGAATGAATGATTGGCAATCAGCCTCTTGATGAATTTTACACGATTCGAAAACACGTAGAAGGCAAGTGGTTTTTCGTAGGAGCTGATATAGTCATGAATTTCCTGCTCGGTTTTGTATGAAATAATTGGCAGAACAGGGCCGAAAATTTCATGTTGCATAACCTGACTTTCCTTGCCGGGATTGTCGAGAAGAGTAGGCTCGATATAAAGGTCATTCAAATCTGTTTTGCCGCCTGACAGAACTTTTTCACCACTAATACTCCGTTCTAAAACTTCGAAATTTTGAGCGTTGATAATCCGGCCGTAATCAGGCGATTGCTGAATATCTTCGCCATAAATGCGGTTAATTTCCTTTTTGCAGTGTTCGATAAACTGTTTTTTCACACTTTCGTGAACCAACACATAATCGGGCGCAATGCAGGTTTGGCCGCAATTGATAAACTTCCCCCACACAATTCGCCTGGCTGCCAGTGCGATATTCGCTGTTTCATCCACAATACATGGATTTTTGCCACCAAGTTCGAGAGTGGTTGGTGTAAGATGTTCCGCGGCAGCCTTGGCTACAATTTTTCCAACAGCAATACTTCCGGTAAAAAAGATATAGTCCCAGCGTTCGCGAAGCAGTCTGGCAGCAACGGCAACTTCACCTTCTACAACAGTAACATGCCCCGGATCGAAAACTGCGGCTATTATTTCGGAAACCACGCGACTGGTATGTGCCGAATGTTCTGAAGGCTTTATAACAACTGTATTGCCGGCAGCAATGGCACCGATCAAAGGCGAAAACACGAGTTGAAAAGGATAATTCCAGGGCGCGATAATCAGAACCGTTCCATAAGGTTCCTTATAAATACGGCATGTGGCTGGGAAATTTACCAACACCGGCCTTACGGATCGCGATTTAGCCCACGAATTTATTTTCCGCATAGCCAGTTTCAGTTCGTTGAGCACAATTCCGGTCTCGGTCATTACACTTTCGAATTCAGGTTTCCTGAAATCATCGTACATGGCTTTGGCGATATCCTTTTCCCGTTTCACTAACTCTTCGAGCAGGCGTTTCAGACTAGCTTTACGGAATGCAATATCTTTTGTCTTTTTACTTTTAAAAAATTCTTTCTGACGATCAACTATATCTTGAACTTCCATTTCTTATTTCTTGATGGGTATTTTACTCATTCCTTTTTCGGAGATAGCTGTAATGGTTAAAGATGGATTCACTCCCGGATTAGCCGAAATCATAGAGCCGTCAAACACAAACATATTTTCATACCCAAAAATCCTGTTGCTGCTGTCAATTACACCTTCTTCAATGGTTTTTCCCATGCAGGCGCCGCCTAAAATATGAGCTGTTGATGGAATTCCGGCAAAAACTTCATTTACCATAATCTGAGGTTTTGCTTTAATTATTTCTGAAAATATATGGGCAATCCGATGCGCCTCGGGAATAAAAGGGGTTGGTGCGCTGCCTTTTTCAATCCGGGTTTTCACACCGAAAATACCTCTTTTAAGTTGCAAAGTACTATCCAGGTGTTGCATAAACAAAAGGATGGAACTGCTTTTGCCAAAATCGCGGACAAAAAACACTTTGAGCCAGGTGATAGGAGCAGTAAAAGGTAAAAAAATAAGTTTCAGGATTCGTAAAAACGGGTTTTTCTCACTTACCATCGGTAGCATCGTCAATCGCCAGAAACCCGATCCTTCGCCATAACGTACAGGTTCAATATGGCTGTTTTCGTCCAGTTCAAGTATGGAACCAATGGCGATTCCTTTGTGCAACTCCAGTGTTTTATCTGTGGAAGTGTTATAAATCAAAGCTTCGTTATTAGTCCGGATCATATGGCCCACCCGAGAACTCAAACCCGGCAAAGTGGTTTCTTTGAGTTTCAATAGCAATGGAATTGTGCCCATTACACCGCCTGAAAATACTACTCCGTCAGCTTTTACGGTTTGTGTTTTTGAGAAATAGGTTGTCGATTTCCTGAAACTGATTTCGTAACCCTTTACCCCGTTTGCGCCCAAAGGTTTTATGGATCTGACTTCGTTTTCAGCACTGATTTCAACTCCAAGCTGCTGAGCCAGGTGGAGGTAATTTTTATCCAGAGTATTTTTGGCGTTATGCCTGCAGCCAGTCATACAAGCGCCGCAATGGATACAGCCAGTGCGGTCAGGACCTTTTCCTCCGAAATAGGGATCTTTAACCGTAACCTCCGGTTCGCCGAAATAAACAGCTGCTGTAGTTGCCGAAAAATGTTCTGCTTTACCGATCTGCAAGGCCAGCCTTTGCATGGCACGGTCGCTTTCGGCCAGCACCGGATTTATAGACGCACCAAGCATTTGCCAGGCAGTTTCATAAAAAGGCGATAATTCTTCTTCCCATTTTTCCAATCCCGCCCATGATCCTTGCGAGTAGAATGGTGATTTCGGTTTTGGAAGTGTATTGGCATACACCAACGATCCGCCACCAACACCCACCCCACTCATGGCGCTTATATGCCGCAAAAAGTTCAGTTTTTGAATTCCAAAACATTTTAAAGCTGGCATCCATAACCATTTTCGCAAATTCCAGTTTGTTTTGGCAAAATCGGTACTTTCGAACCACTTTCCTTTTTCAATAACCAGGACTGAGTATCCTTTTTCGGCCAGGCGTAATGCTGAAACGGAACCGCCAAATCCGGAGCCGATAATAACGTAGTCGTAGTTTTCTTTTAGCTGCATGAAAATTATGTGCTAAACCAGATTTATATTTTGTCGAAGATAGAGCTTTTATAAGAAAGTTTCGGGGGCCATGTTCCGGTTTCAAGAGTTCAAGAGTTCAAATGTTCAATTGGTCAATTGTTCAAATGTTCAATTATTCAATTGTTTTATTGTTCAAATAAACACTTAATCCTTTGCCATCTCAAGAAGAGTTTCACCCGCAACCCTATACACAGCCCACTCATTTTGAACTTTAGCACCCAATCCCTTATAAAAACCGATTGCAGATTCGTTCCAGTTAAGGCAGGCCCATTCCAGCCGACCACAATCACGTTCAACAGCTAGTTTAGCAAGGTGTTTTAACATGGTTTTGCCAAAACCTTTTCCACGCATTTCAGGTATAATATACAAGTCCTCAAGATAAATGCCGGCTTGCCCTAAAAAGGTGGAATAGTTATGAAAAAACAAAGCAAAACCAACAGGCTCACCGTTAAATTCACCGATGATTACTTCGGCCATTCGTTGACGAAACAGCGAATTCATAAGTTTCTCTTCTGTTGCAACAACCAGTTCACTGAGTTTTTCGTACGCACCTAGTTCCTTGATAAAATAAAGGATAAGGCTTACATCTTTTTCTTCGGCAGGTCGTATGGTAAATTGTTGGCTCTTTAGATTTGATTCTTTCATATTCGATAGCGGGTGATTTTTTGATTTACCAAATGTTCGCTTTATGCAAATGTAACCGATATTCTGTCAATATGTATCTTTGTGGATATTTCGCAAAGTCTATTTTGCCTTATGCCTTCACACTTTGCCTTTTGCATTTATCACTTTGCCTTTTGACTTTTGCCTTTAAAACTTTCCCGTATGGAACAACTTCCCCTCAAAGCCTGGCTACCCATTACCCGCGACGAAATGCTCGCCCGTGGCTGGGACGAAGTGGATGTTGTGATTATTTCGGGCGATGCCTATGTGGATCACCCGGCGTTTGGTACGGCTGTTATTGCACGGGTTATCGAAAATGCGGGTTTTACCGTTGCCATTGTTCCGCAACCAAATTGGAAAGACGACCTGCGCGATTTCCGTAAATTTGGTAAACCGAGGCTTTGCTTTGCCGTTGCTGCCGGTAATATGGACAGCATGGTAAATCATTATACCGCCGGTATCCGCCTCCGATCCGATGATGCATATACGCCTGGTGGAAAAGCAGGTTTTCGTCCTGATTATGCCACAGTGGTTTACTCGCAAATTCTGAAAAAAATATATCCGGATGTTCCTGTCGTTATTGGCGGAATTGAAGCCAGCATGAGGCGTCTGGCGCATTTCGATTACTGGTCGGATACACTGAAACCATCCATTCTCATCGACAGCGGTGCCGATATTCTTGTGTACGGCATGGCCGAAAAAGGAATTGTTGCTGTATTAAAAGGACTTAACGAAAATCCTGAACCCGGCTGGCTGACTGATATTCCTCAAACCGGCTATGTGGTGCCCGAAGCGGCTGTGAACGAATTTGCAACCACTAATTCGATCACACTTCCTTCTTACACAGCTTGCTTAAAAGATAAAAAAGCCTTTGGCGAATCATTTAAACATATTGAACAGGAAAGCAATAAAGCTTCCGCTAAAAGGCTTATTCAGCATTCGGGCGACAAGGCTGTGATTATCAATCCACCTTTTCCGCTAATGACAACAAAGGAACTGGATGCAGTGTACGCCCTTCCATTTACGCGCCTTCCTCACCCGAAATATAAAAAGCGCGGTACAGTTCCGGCCTATGAAATGATTCGTCATTCAGTAACCATGCATCGCGGTTGTTTTGGCGGTTGCGCTTTTTGCACCTTGAGCGCGCACCAGGGGAAATTTATTTCGAGTCGTTCGGAGAAATCCATTATCGGTGAAGTGGAAGCCATTACCCGTATGCCCGATTTCAGCGGCAGTGTTTCCGATCTGGGTGGCCCTTCGGCTAATATGTATAAGATGCAGGGTTTTGACCTGGATGTGTGCGAAAAATGCAAGCGGCCTTCCTGTATTTTCCCGTCCATCTGCAACAACCTCAATACCGATCATAAACCGCTGACAGCACTTTACAAAAAGGCGGCTGCAGTAAAAGGAATTAAAAAAATATATGTTGGAAGCGGAATTCGTTACGATATGCTGATTGGCCGTAACGCGGAAGATGACAAGCGATTTGGACTGACTGATTACACCCGCAACCTGGTTAAAAACCATGTTTCAGGTAGGTTGAAAGTAGCTCCCGAGCATACCAGCGATCATATTCTGAATATCATGCGTAAGCCTTCGTTCAAACTGTTTCATACATTCAAGCAAACATTTGATAAACTTAATCGTGAAGAAGGATTGAAACAGCAGATTATTCCCTATTTTATTTCGAGCCATCCCGGCAGCGAGCTGAATGATATGGCGCATTTAGCCTGCGAAACCCGAGAACTTGGTTTCCAGCTTGAACAGGTGCAGGATTTTACGCCTACACCGCTAACCCTGGCCAGTGCTATTTATTATTCAGGCATTCACCCGTATACCGGCGAAAAGGTTTTCACCGCCCGCTCCCGGCAGGAAAAGGAAGATCAGCGGAAGTTTTTCTTCTGGTACAAACCCGAAAACCGGCAATGGATTAAGCAAACACTTGCCCGATTGGGCGAAACGGGATTGGCTGAGAGATTGCTGGGAGGGAAAGGGAGGTAGTATTAGCAAGTAATGTGTTAATGCGGTAATGGGCTGATGCGGAAATGTGCTGATGTAGTTATGTGCTATTGTGTCAAAATGAAAAAGTTAAGGTAGCTAATTGGAAAAGTGCATTGTAAGTGAAAGTGATGTCAGTAGGTTCTCTTTTGAAAAGGGGAGATATCCCCCGTTACCTCGCAAATCACAGTCGCACTGTAATTGAGAACCGTGATCACAATTTTAAAAATCCTTAAGGGGTATTCTTCCTCAGCTTGAGGGCGTATAAGGCTTGCCGGAGAATGTTATTCTTTTGAATTTATTTTGATAACAATACGCGATAGGTTTATCTTCGGTGACAAAGTTCGTGCGGTAGAGGTGGAACTTGTGTAAGGGCTAATTTTCTATTGAAAGAATTGCTCTGAAAAATTTACATTGAAAAATACACGGGAGTATATTCTCCACGCCTCATATCTCCTTTCGCCTCTTGACATTACGCTATTCGCCCAGATGCTGGATCAAGAGTGAAACAAAAGTAATCCGCTCACTTCCCCGGAATTACCAAAACAGGAATATGACTATGCCTGACAATGCCTGTACAAACACTTCCCATAAACGCCCTGTATAGAAATCCATGGCTGTGAGCACCCATCACTATAAGTTCAGCATTAAAACTACCGGCATTCTCCAGAATCGTTTCAATAACCGGCCCATGAGTGAGTTCATAATGTGCTTCAATTCCCTGCTGTTGCAGATATTCAGCCATTGCTGCCAAATCCTGATTCATCCTTTCAATTTCTTCCTTGTTTTCAGCCGGAATTACAGGCGGAACTATTTCATTTCCAATGTAGGAAGGAATAGGGGAAACAACATGCAAAACGCGGATTTGGCTTTTGAAAGCTTTTGCCAGTGATGCAGCATAATCAAGAGCTACATTAGCAAGATCCGAAAGGTCAACAGCAACTATTATTTTATCCATCGGTCGAAATTTTAGTACTTCTATTGTTTTATTTCTACAAATATACTGAATATCTTCGACTTATGCGAGACTTTGAGATATGAAGATGGCCGTAAAATAAAAATATGCTATTTCACCACCAGTTTTGTTGAAAACAATGATGATTTGCCAGTGATATGGATGATATAGACTCCCGGATTCAATGTGCTGATACATACCATTGTACTTACCGAGTCTGTGATGTGTCCTTTCAGAAGTTCCTTCCCGTTCATATCGGTAATCGCATAGGTTGAAAACGTAATTTTGTTCTGTTGGTTAACTATAGAAATAACATCACTCGCCGGGTTGGGCCATACTGCAAAAGGAATTGGAGTAGCTATTTTATCTGTACCATTCAGCAAACAGATTTTTGGATATATAGCGGTTGATATTATAAAATCAGGCCCGCCAGATGGCGTCCATAAAACTTTTGCTGATTCCCATTCATTGTTGCTCTGCTGAATCCATGTTGTATTTACAGGTAATTTGCCTGTACTGGTCGACCATAAACACACTGTATCGCCCTGAATTACCGGTAACATTATACCCATCGAAAAAGAACCACCAGGTTGAACAGGATTGTCGAAATCAAGCGTAGTAAGTTTAGCGTTTGTTACATCATTAACCAGTGTTGAAAGTAGTAGTGTATCAGTTGCCAATACCGACAAAGGTTTGCCTGTTGAGGCATCGGAGTTCCATATTCTTACAGGAATTATTTCGTTGTTACCATTCGCTTGTTTAGCTATACTGAATTCGCATATCATGCCAGTAATAACCAGATTGGCTTGTGTGTTTTCGAAAAAATCGCAGATAGCTTTATCACCATATTTGTTATTCCCGGTCACATATCCTTCGCCAGGGATTATATAATAAGTAAGTGGCTCAGGAAGAGGAAACCGCAGTGTATCGCAATTTGTATAATTGGCATTTACCTTGATGTAATCTTTTTTCTCCAGTGCAAAACCGTTGTTACCATCGGAAATGGAGAGTTTTACAGTGTATATGCCTGTTGACTGATAAATATGTACAGGATTTTGAATAAGGCTGCTGTCGCCATCGCCAAATACCCATTTCCAGGAGGTTGGATTGCCAGTCGATTGATCGGTAAACGTTACTGTAAGTGGAGCAGTACCTTCGGTTACATCAGCTGTAAATATTGCTTCGAGGCTTTTTAAGGCAGGGGAGGACGTTGGTTTTGTTATGGGAATCAGTTGATCTTGACGTGTTTGCTGTGCAAATGCGGTAAGTGCTATTACCGAAAGCAGAAGTGATAGAATTAGTTTCATAGAGACGGAATTTTAACAAAGGTATTGTTCCGTTTTCAAAAATCAAATTTCATGCCGGTTTTAAATCCGAGTGTAAGTTCGTCAGTAGGCTGATTGTCCTTTGTAAGCACCGGTTTGAAATACCAGAGGCTTGTAGGCGTAAATGTGAAACTGAGCCTTTTAAGCAGCCGATAATTGAAATCAATGCCTGTAGCAAAATTTACATATACATCATTGTACTCCGGCTTACTGGTTTGTACGCTGGTTATCTGCGCATTGTATTGCCCTTTTATCGATTTTTCTGTTGAAGAAATAATATCAGGGTCATTCAATCGTATCCCGAAACCTGCTCCGGCAGAAATCCAGGTTGAGAATTTTCCGACGCCGAAAAGCTTCCGGCCTAAACCCAGATTGTAAGTAAAATATTGATGTTTTTCAGTTCCCTGATATTGCGATTCCATTTTGTCAACTCTATATCCGAGTGTATCAAGCTGTCCATCAGTACCGGGTGCCAATACAGGTGTGTTGATATCGTAATTCATGTCGAATAACAACTGTTCTTCGTTGTATGCCATACCCAAACTGGTATTAAATCGTACCTTTTCCTTGTTGTAACTGGCAGTAAGGTTTAGGTTGTGAAATACGGAATTCCCGTCGCCGTTATCAATATTTTCGGGCAGGTAATACATTCCCAGGGCAAAATGATTATTGCTTTTACTGTCCTTCGCGTCTTTAGGTGTATAATACTTTACAGGAGGAGTAACTTTCGTTGTCACTGGTTGTTGCTGCATTACCGAAAAGTCGGAATCGGTTTCTGCACTTGCTATATCTTCTATTGGAAGCATTATTTCCTGAAAGGATAATTCCTGTGAAAGGAAATATGTTGTATCCATATCAATGATATTAAAATTCTGATACAGAGCAGTTTCGTTTTCTGATGGTACGGATAATAGTTCAAATTCAACAAAACCGGGTATTGCAGTTTTAGCATTCAAAGCTTCAACTGGAATTTTTGTGGCAGATGTTTTAGTTTGGATAGCTAAATCCTGATTCTGACTGTGCTGCGGTATCTCGTTATGGCTCAGATTGCCAGTTGTATTTCCGGACTTTTCCTGAGCGGCAAGTTTCGGAGCCTTTATAGTGTTTTGGTTTGTATCAACTAATTGAGATAGTGTGAAAAACAGTAACAAACCTGCTGCTGCCGAAAGTGCAATACGAACACCGGTTTTGATATAAGACGTGCGGTTAAGACTGGAAAGAATATTATTCCAGGTTCCGGCATTTGGCGAGTGTACCGGAAGGTTTGCGAGTTTCTCACTAAAGCCTGATTCTGCATCCAGCATATCAAGTTTGGCCGAAAGGCGCTGCCATGAACCTGGGTCGGGAGCATGTGTTGGCAGCTGTTCGCCAAACCTGTTGTTAGCTGGTTTACTGATTTCGTCCATATTTAATCCATCAATGCTGAAATCCGGTTTCTGAGCATTTTCTTTGCATGATGCAGCTGCGATTTGGAAGTTCCTGTTGAAATGCCAAGCATTTTGGCTGTTTCTTCGTGGGTGTATCCTTCCACTTCGGTAAGCAGAAAAACGGTTCTGTATCCATCGGGTAAAGAGAGAATAACTTTTTCAAGGTATTCACTGTCCAGGGTATCAGGAATCAGAATCATTTCATCGCTTTTTACATCATCCATGTCGGCAAAAGCCAGGTTTCTGTTTTTTGAAAGTTGCCGGAGCGAAGTTCGTACAACTATTGTCTTAATCCATGCACCCAACGTTGAGTCGAACCGGTACTGCCCTATATCGCGGAATACCTGTATAAAGGCATCCTGAAGGGCATCGTGGGCATCGTCGCGGTTATTAACAATGCGGTAAGCAATGGTGAACATGGCATCGCAATACTTGTGGTAGAGGTCACGTTGGGCAATGCGATCATTGCGGGTGCACCCAAGCACTAATTCCCGCTCAATTTCGCTTTTACCGGTAAAAAGTCTGACAACGTTTCTCAAAACAGTATTGGTTTTAACCTTTCACAAAAGTACTATTTAATTTTTCGTTTTAGCCACTTTTGCTTTACTGCCTTACTTTAGCTTTCAGAGGATAAAGGTAATGGCAATGGCAAAATGGTTGCATTGGTTTGATATTTATATTGTTGGCTGCGTTAAAAAAAGTATAACCACGGAGGCACGGATAAAAGTATAACCACGTAGGCACGCAGAAGACGGAGGTTCTTTTAAAACGATTTGGGAATCGGCAACTAATTAGCCGGAATTTATTCCTCTGTGTATCTCTGTGACCTCCGTGCCTCCGTGTTAAATAACGCTTAAAACAGGCTATATGTCAAAGCAGCGTTTAACTGGTGGTGCCACCAAGTAGAAGTGCTTAGTTCAGAATACCTAAAGGTAATTCGGATTTTTGTAGTCCGAAAGTTTGAAGGTTGAATCTTGTGCGTTAGATGTTTTTACTGCCAATACTGCAATCAGCATTATGAGTGCAATGAACCATGTGTTTTTCATAAAGGAAGATTTAAACTGGTATAAATGGTTAATAAGAGTGGTCGGACTGAAAAAACTATGATGATCAGGTATAATGGCTATAAAAACTTCATAAATCTTTACTTACAACTTCCTTAAAACCTGCGGTCTGATTATGAAATTTTACCAATTTGAACCAATAATCATACCATATTGCATTATCCTGATTTATATAAATTCAAAAGTTGAATGTCGGCGTATAAAGCTTTACAGGGCTATCTGTTTTAACAGATTTTATGATTCTTTCACCGATTGTAAAAACTGTTTCACATAATTCCTCAACAATTTGAATTTTGTTACTGAATAAAATTCCATCTTTGTTTTATCGTTATTCGAATTCAGGATTTATTCTGGAATACCCATTACAGCAATTCATTCAAAACCTAAAATCATATGACAAAGACCTCACATTCGCTTTTTAATGGCTTTTTAGCTACTTTGCTTTTTGCTTCTATTCTTTTATCGGGCTTTAGCACGTTCGCCCAGAAATCCAAGGTAAATAAAGAACCTGCAAAACAGGAAGTTAAAAAGGAAAAGGCAAAACCAGCTTCTGAGCCGAAAGCCAAATCGAAAAAGGAAGCTGCAAAAGCTGAAGCTAAGTCGGATACTTTAAAATCAGGCACTTTCGGCGGTTTAAAATGGCGTTCCATCGGGCCAGCCTTTACATCTGGACGTATAGCCGATTTTGCTGTAAATCCGAATAATCACAGCGAATGGTTTGTTGCAGTTGCTTCAGGCCATGTATGGAAAACCACCAACAACGGTACTACTTTCGAGCCGGTATTCGACGGTCAGAAATCATATTCTATTGGAGTGGTTGTAATTGATCCGAATAATACCAACGTCGTTTGGGTGGGTACCGGCGAAAATAATCATCAGCGTGCCTTGGGGTATGGCGATGGCGTTTATAAAAGTATCGACGGAGGCAAATCCTGGAAAAACATGGGTCTGAAAGATTCGCGGCATATCGGTAGTATTGTAATAAACCCTAAAAACAGCAATATCGTTTATGTAGCTGCCGAAGGTTCTGTGTGGGGGCCAGGCGGCGATCGTGGACTTTATAAAAGTATTGATGGCGGTAAAAACTGGACGAAAGTCCTCGAAATAAGCGAAAACACTGGCGTGAATAATGTAATTATGGATTCCCGTAATCCGGACGTAATGTATGCCAGCAGCGAACAGCGACGCAGGCATGTGCATACCAAAATCGGTGGAGGTCCGGAAACTGCGATATACAAATCAACTGATGGCGGAGAAACATGGGATAAGCTGAAAAGCGGCCTCCCTGGAGCTGATATGGGCGGAATCGGATTGGCAATTTCGCCGGTAAATCCTGATTATATTTTTGCCATTATCGAAGCCGCCGAAGATGCCGGTGGCTTTTACCGGAGCACAAACCAGGGCGCTACATGGCAGAAAATGAGCGATCATACAGCACAAGGACAATATTACAACGAAATTTATTGCGATCCGAAAGATGTTGATAAAGTGTACTCTGTTGAAACAATTTCACATTTTACCGAGGATGGCGGCAAAACATGGAAACCGCTGAGCAACAACAAACGGCATGTTGACGACCACGCTTTATGGATTGATCCTGAAGATACACGCCATTTCCTTATCGGGGGCGACGGCGGCATATACGAAACTTTCGATGCCGGTAAGGAATATGTGTTTAAATCGAATCTGCCTGTGACACAGTTTTACCGGGTTCAGGTCGATAATTCTCTGCCTTTCTATTATGTATATGGTGGCACACAGGACAACAACAGTATGGGCGGCCCTTCGCGCAACATCAGCGGATCGGGAGTTGTAAGCGACGAGTGGTTTCCCACAAATGGCGGCGACGGTTTCTGGTCGCAGATTGACCCGGTTGATCCCAATATCGTGTATGCCGAATCGCAATATGGTGGTATGGTTCGCTACGACCGCAAAAGCCAGGAAGCTATCGACATCAGGCCTGAACCCCGTAAAGGTGAACTTACTTACCGCTGGAACTGGAATACTCCGCTCATTCTTAGCCCGCACTCGCATACCCGCCTTTATTGTGCAGCTAATAAAGTATTCCGTAGCGACGATCGCGGCAACACCTGGCAGGTAATCAGCGAAGATCTTACTGCGCAAATCGATCGCAACACCTGGCCTGTAATGGGCAAATACTGGAGTTACGATGCTGTCGCAAAAGACAAATCCACTTCATTATATGGCACTATTGTTTCGATGGACGAATCACTGATAAAAGAAAACCTTTTGTATATAGGCACCGATGACGGTGTAATTCAGGTTACAACCGATGCAGGAAAAACCTGGACTAAAACCGACAAATTTCCTGGTTTGCCTGATAATACCTATGTCAGCGATCTTATGGCTTCGCGTTTCGATGAAAATGTAGTATTTGCTTCTTTCGATAATATTTTGCGCGACGATTTTAAACCATATATTTATAAAAGCTCTGATAAGGGCCGAAATTGGTCTTCAATAGTTGCCAATCTTCCTGATAATGAAACTGTTCACAGCATTCAACAGGATTTTATAAATCCTGATCTGTTGTTTGCTGGTACCGAATTCAGTTTCTATTTCAGTAATGATGGAGGTAAAATATGGGTTAAACTATCTAACGGCATGCCTTCGGTTCCCATTCGTGATATTGCTCTTCAGAAAAGGGAAAGCGATCTGGCGTTAGCCACATTTGGGCGTGGTTTTTATATCATGGATGATTATTCGCCGCTTCGCACGGTAAACAAAGATTTACTCGAAAAGGATGCGCACATTTTCCCGATAAAGGATGCCTTGATGTACATTCCGTCCGATACGAAATACGGGCAGGGATCAACCTATTTTATAGCAAAAAACCCTGATTTTGGAACTGTTTTCACTTATTATCTGAAAGATGCTCCCAAAACATTGAAAAGTATGCGTAACGATCGCGAATCGAAGCTATTCGAAAAAAGTGAACGAATTCCACAACCGACGGCTCAGGAACTTCGGGCCGAACGCGAAGAAGTAGCAGCATTTCTAACATTTACTATTGCTGACGAAAACGGAAACGAAATTTGCCGGATCAATAAATCCCCTTCAACCGGAATTAATCGCATTAACTGGGATCTTCGCTATCAGGATCTTAGCCCTGTGGATGGGAAAGAAAAGTATGATCCGTTTACTGCATCACGTAGCGGCATTCCTGTAATGCCTGGTAAATACAAAGTTAGTCTTTCAATGACGGTCCGCGATACGGTTAAGCAACTTGCCGGTCCTATTGAATTTAATGCCGTTGCCCTGAACAATACAACACTGCCGGCAGCCGACAGAGCTGCTCTTGTTGCATTTCAGAAGAAAGTGGCTGAACTTACACGGGTTATGCGTGGTACCGATCAGTATGCTGAAGACTTGCTTAAACGCACTTATTCGCTTCAGGCTGCTCTTAATGCTGTGCCGGGAGCAAACACGGAATTACGTGCACGTATCAGCAATGTTTCGAAACAACTGGAGGACGTGATGTTGAAATTTAATA
Organism: Bacteroidales bacterium; assembly: GCA_038249705.1. GTDB lineage: Bacteria > Bacteroidota > Bacteroidia > Bacteroidales > UBA4417 > UBA4417. Next base: position 21,142 of record JBBSDC010000042.1, read on the forward strand.
ACAAAAGCGATAGCCCAAGCGATGAGGAAAATCCTCCTGCCCCGGTAACACTTTATAACCGTCTATGGAAAATGGCATGGGCTCATTGGGGATCAACAGGTGCTCCCACACAAACCCAGCTTGATGCATATGCTATCCTCATGGACGAGTTCCCGCCGGTGTATGATCAAATAAAACGTATTGGCGAAACTGACCTCCCTGAACTTGAAAAAGAAGCTGAGAAACTCGGCGCTCCTGCAACCCCTGGAAGACTTCCGGTATGGAAAAAATAAATATTTTGGAGTGTCTGCACAGCCTGGAGTGTCTGCACACCCGCAGGGTGTCTGTACACTCCAAACATTCGAAGGGTGTTTTTTTTTGAGTGTCTGCACACCCGCAGGGTGTCTGTACACTCCAGGAGTGTCTCTATAAACATTGAAAAACAGCAAACTCAGGGTGTCTGTACACTCCAGGAGTGTCTCTATAAACATTGAAAAACAGCAAACGCAGGCTGTCTGCACACTCCAAAATATCTGGCTATACTACAAACGGGATAAATTCCAAGTCCCAAAATCCAAGTTCTGCGTTTGAATACTTTTAGAAATCGGGGCTTTTTAGGTACAACAATCTATCTAATTAACGGTATAAAAGAAAAAAGCACCTCAGCGGCGGGGTGTTTTTCCATTTATTGTAAATGGGTTTTTGGAGTGTCTACACACCCACAGGGATGTCTGACACTCCATTGTGAATCGAGTATTATTTTATTTGGTTGAGGAAACCGTGTTTTTGTAAAACGAAAAAATTGAACTTACAACCGTTTCAATTTCCTGTTCAGTAAGATCATAAAAGAACGGAAGTCTTAAAAGGCAATCTGCATAACGCTCAGCTTCAGGAAGTGGCAAGCCTGTATATTTGTCTTTAAAATAAGGACTTTGATGCAATGGAAGGTAATGAAAAACAGCCTGTATGCCTTGCTGTAACAAATGTTTAATTAGCTGGTTCCGTTCCGCAGGTTTGCTGGTTACCAGGTAAAACAGGTGTCCGTTATGGGAAGCGTATTCAGGAATTACCGGAAGCTGAATATCACCAGATTGCTGCAAAGGCCGGAGTAAATCAAGGTATGTATCAAAGATTTGCTTTCTTTTTTGCTGAATATCATCCAGCATATCCAGTTGGCCCAGCAAATAAGCAGCAGCCAGATCCGAAGGCAGAAATGATGAACCTATATCAACCCAGCCGTATTTATCTACTTCGCCCCGGTAAAAAGCAGCACGGTTAGTACCTTTTTCCCAAATGATTTCAGCACGTGGTGCAATACTTTTATCATTAACTATCAACATTCCACCTTCGCCACAGCTAACATTCTTAGTTTCGTGAAACGAAAAAGCAGCCATATGCCCGATACTTCCTAATGGCTGGTTTTTGTAAAAGGAATCGATGGAATGCGCAGCATCTTCGATAACCAGCAATTTATATCGCGATGCCAGTTGCATCACATCATCCATATTACATGCTATGCCGGCATAATGTACAACAACTATTGCTTTGGTTTTGCCGGTAATCAGGATTTCGATTTTTGATGTGTCAATATTTGGATTTTCGGGATTGCTGTCAGCAAACACAAGTGTAGCACCACGAAGTACAAATGCATTTGCCGTTGAAACAAAAGTATAGGAAGGCAAAATCACCTCATCACCGGGTTCAATCCGGGCAAGGAGTGCAGTCATTTCGAGGGCATCGGTGCAGGAAGTGGTGAGCAATACTTTCCCAAAGCCATAACGCCGACTAAAAAACTCGTGGCATTTTTGTGTAAAATGCCCATTCCCCGAAATTTTACCAGAAGCCCCTGCAGCAGCTACGTGGTAGGCTTCGAGCCCAGTAAAATGTGGTTTGTTAAATGGAATTTTTATGGCGAAGGAGAATGGCATTTTTCGAGTCCGTTAGAGGTCAATATGGATGCGGCTGTTCAAGATGTGCTATATTTTCATACTTTTGAATTCGCAAACAGTAACAGATTATTCCGGTTCAAAAATACACATTTGCTGTGAATGATTGATACCAGATCCTTTTTAACTTTTTTACATGCCATCACTTCCTGATAAACAGAGATTACAAAATATGCCGATGTTCTTCATACTTGGAAGGCCGCGTTCAGGAACAACGTTACTACGGACTCTTTTTGATGCTCATCCTAATGTAGCCATCCCACTCGAATGTGCTTTTATCATTAATATGGAATCGAAATACGGCAAGGTTACACTATGGACTTTGGAAAACCTGCTTTCATTTTTTGAAGATGTACAGCGCCATATAAAATTCGATACATGGAAACTGAACCTGGATGTACTGAAGACTGACCTTCTTCAATACCAGGGCGATTATACCTTTCAGGATATATGCAAGGTTGTTTATCTGAATTACCAATCGGTTTTTCAGAAAGAAGAAATTACCTGGATAGGGGATAAGAACCCCGTTTATGCGACATATACACCCAAGTTGATACGACTTTTCCCTGAAGCAAAATTTTTACACCTGATGCGCGATCCGCGCGACAATATTATCTCGCTGAAAAATGTCGATTTCGAGGGGCCTTTTGTTGCCCTGCTGGCCTACCGCTGGGTTCATTCGGCCAAAAGAATTTTCAGGATGAAACAGAAGTACCCCAATAGGTTTTATACGATCCGCTACGAGGACCTGGTCAGGAAACCGGAGAAGTATTACGGTGAAATGTGCGATTTCCTGAAAATCCCTTATAATGACCTGGTATTCGATTTTTATAAGCGTGGCCCCGAAGTGATGAAGGCTTACAACGTGGATCTGGTAATGAAATATCACAAAAGCCTTCTTTCTCCTATAAATGCTGACAAGGTCGACCTCTGGAAAACACAGCTTCCGGCTAATGATATTCGGGTTACCGAAAATGTGGCAGGTCGTTGGCTCGAAAAATACGGCTATGAACGGCGGTTCAACAGACTCGACCCCATTGCATTCTTAAAATCACTTCCCTGGCAATTTTATGGCTGGACCTTGTATTTTGTCCGTGATATTATCGATCTGCTTCCTTTCTCCTGGAAGATCCGAATCAAGAATAATGGCCCATTGCTGGCAAGGTTGTTTGTTAAAATACGCAATGCCGATTCATAGAAATCTTTAACCTGGAACCAGGAATGTCGCAAAGAAGTTTAAGCAGGGATATCACCGGAGTTATGGGTAGTAATGTTTTTGCCGTGCTCAATAGCTTTGTGATTGATGTGGTGCTTTCGCGATACCTGGGGCCTGAAGGCAGAGGAATTTATACCTCACTCCTGGTTGTACCCCTTATTGCTGTTAGCTTTACAATGATGGGCATACGGAGGTCGGCAGTTTTTCACCTTGGACAAAAGCTTTTTGATACCGACCGGATTGTTTCAGGCGTAATACAGCTGCTGCTTATAAGTTCAGCCCTGGCAATGGCGATAAGCATTGTTGGCTTTGTGTACTTCCTTCCTAAAGGAGCCAATGTTTTAATGGCTGCTATAGCTGTAATTACCATTCCTGTTAAGCTTATGTTGATATATTCAGGTGGTATTTTCCTTGGTAAAGAGCAGTTCCGGCGTTCGAATCTTACCAATTGGCTTCCGCTGATGTTCAACCTTGCCGGCGTTGTGGTTTTTGTAGTAATGATAAAGTTATCTGTGCTGGGAGCACTGTTGGCATTGCTAATCTCAAATATGGCGGTAGCCTTTATCTCCTTGAAATTGCTTATAAAAGATCATAGCATTTCGTTGTTGCCTGATAAAAAGGTGATTGGAAGCCTTGTAAACCTCGGTGTTGTCTACGCTGTGGCAGTAATGGTGATGCAGCTAAATTACCGTATTGATATCCTTTTCCTGCAGAAATTATCAAGCATACAACAGGTAGGTTATTACTCATTAGGAGTAGCAATAAGTGAGCAGTTATGGCAGCTCCCCACAGCAATTGGTATTGTTGTACTTAGCCGGACTGCCAATACAGCAAGTGAAAATGTGTTGAATGCCGATGTGGCCCGGCTGATACGTCTCTCATTCCTGGCTATCTGTTTGATGGGTGTTGCGTTGTATTTTATCATCCCTTTTCTGCTGCCTTTTATTTATGGAGGACGATTTATACCTAGTGTCAGCGTGGTGAGAGCCATGTTGCCCGGGATAGTTTTTTTTGTAATTCCGCGCATCCTCAACAGCCGTTTTGCAGGGGTGGGCAAACCACAGCTGATGTTATGGGTATTTGTCCCGGCTTTACTGATGAATGTTGCCCTTAACTTCATGCTCATCCCGCTCTACGGAGGCATCGGAGCTGCATGGGCAAGCAACGTGAGTTATATAGCAGGTGCGGTGGCGCTGCTGATTGTATTTTCGGTAAAAATGAATTTTCCTTTCAGGGAGATCATCACTTTCAGGGCAGCGGATTTTGCGGTATTTCAGAAACTTATTTCTAATATCCGAAAGCGGTGATGAAAAAAATACCAGACATAGAAAAAATTGCCTCCACCCCGATGTTTTTCATCCTGGGGCGCCCCCGTACCGGTTCCACTTTGCTGCGCACCTTATTCGACGCGCATCCGCAGGTGATTATCCCCCAGGAGTGGCCGATGCTTTTGTTGCTGCATTTTCAGTTTGAGAAAGTAAAATATTGGGATAAACAAAAACTGGAAGAATTTTACCAGGCGTTGTTTCAACCTTTAAGGATTCCATTCTGGTCAATCCGCAACTGGCCGGGGATAGATCTGGAGCTTTTGCACAAGAATATTTTACTCTGCGAAGGCGAACAAACGCTTGAAACTCTGCTTAAAGTTGTATATTTTCATTACAATTCGTTTTTTGAAAAAAAGGAGATATTTTTAATTGGAGATAAAAATCCTGCCATCTCCAATCACCCGGAATTGCTGGCAAAACTGTTTCCAACGGCAAAATTTATTCATCTCGTCCGCGATTACCGCGATAATCTGGTTTCGCTGCTCGAAGTGGATTTTGAAATGCCTAATGTTACGTTACTTACCTATCGGTGGAAATACTCTTACCGTGTTATCGAAAAAGCTGCCGCTATACATCCCGACCGTTTTTTTAAAATCAGATACGAAGATTTGGTAAAACAGCCTGAAAGTCAATTTGGCCAATTGTGTAGTTTCCTGAGAATACAGGAAGATGTTTCGATTTTCAGCTTTCATACCCGAAAGGAAGAGCTTGAGCATTCGTTCCCTCCTAAAATACTGCAACGGTATTTCAGTAGCCTGATGCAACCTATTGACGAGCGCAAAGTTGGTGTTTACAAACAAAAACTTACTGCCAAACAAATCCGTATCGCCGATCTGGTAGCCGGTAAAACAGCTGAGCAAGCTGGATATCAGCGGGAATTTACCCGGTTTTCAGTTATCAATTATTTATGGGTAGCTCCTGCAATACTCTATACAAAAGGTTTGTATCTGATTGGGAAAATGGTAAAAATACTGCCATACAAATGGATGCTTTGGCTGATAAATAAGCCATCGCTTATTGTCGGAATTTATACGAAGCTATTTGGCTCAAAAACCCGGATATAGCTGTGTCTGCACACCCGCAGGGTGTCTGTACACAGCGGCCTCCCGCAGGGTGTCTGTACACAGCGGCCTCCGCAGGGTGTCTGTACACAGCGGCCTCATCCGAAGTGTGTCTGTAAACAGCGGCCTTAAAAAATACCATCTAATTCATCTTCTTCCAATTCAATAATATCTTCGCTTTCAAAATCTTTTTCGGATATAATGAAAATACTTTTGCCCAGATTTACATCACTTAAAAGACTGGTTCTTAGTCCACAATAATCTCTGAAGCTAGAGTATTCCCAATCACTCATTTCCTTTA
>JBBSDC010000043.1:0-26712 GCA_038249705.1 Bacteroidales bacterium
GTTTACGGCTTTTGGTCGAGAATAATTTTTTGATAATTCTAATTGCGTTCATCTTTTGAGTTTCACTCAAAAATTTAGTCGAATTATGAATCTTTTCAATCGCTTCCTGAGCCGTATCGGTAAGAATACTGTTTGCAAATATTCGCGGAACATTCTGGCCTCTTTTTAAATAGCCAGCCTCTTCGAGTGCTGAAATAGCTGTTGTAACCCTGGTTTCAATTTCATGAATGCCATCATCCCAACCTGCTTTCCGGGCAATTTCAAGAGCCGACTGTGATGCCTGCGACCGGAATTGCGTTATGTATTTTATAGCTTTCCAAATTTGCTGGATTTCGCGGATATTGAGTTTTGTTTGATTCAATAAAATGAAGTGTTTATTTAAATCCTCCTCATCATATAAAACGTAACAGTCGGCAGTAATGCTTTCGTCCCGGCCGGCCCTGCCAGCTTCCTGAATATAGTTTTCGAGAGAATCAGAGATTTCGTAATGGATTACCATTCCAACATCTTTTTTGTCGACACCCATACCAAAAGCGGAGGTTGCCACCATAATTTCAACTTCCCCTGCGATGAAAGCATTCTGGTTTTCAGACTTCTCTTTCGAATCCATTTTACCATGATATGGCTTAGCCAGGAAGCCATCAGCCGATAGCCTTTCGGCTAATGCATACGCTTTTCGTGTGCGGGAAACATAAATTATAGTGGGGCAATCCTTTTCTTCGATCAAATCCCTGACCGTTGCATATTTGGATTCCTCATCCCCTTTTTCAAACACTTTATAATGAAGGTTTGTACGTGATGCTTTTGAGGTGAACAAGGTTAATTCAAGAGAAAGTTTATCCTTAAAATAACTACGAATATCTTCTATTACTTTTTGTTTTGCGGTGGCTGTGAAACAGGAAACCGGAATCTTATCCTCCAGATTCTTCTTATTCTGTAAGGATTGTATAAAGTCGCCTATGTACAGATAATCTACGCGAAAATCCTGACCCCAGGAAGAAAAACAGTGAGCCTCATCGATTACGAAGCGGACAATTTTCCTGCCCAGTAAAAGATGTTCTATCGTTCTTGACCGTAAAGATTCCGGCGAAATATAAAGAATAGACGCAGAACCATCTGCAACCCTTTCGAATGACTTAGCTCTTTCGATAGGATCAAGCAGGCCATTAATTGTTACAGCATCAGTAATTCCAATTTTTTCGAGATTATCTACCTGATCTTTCATTAAAGACTGTAGGGGTGAGATAACTACTGTAAGCCCTTTTGTGGTTTCACCGGAAATGAAGGCCGGAACCTGAAAAGTAATTGATTTTCCACCACCAGTAGGGAAAACGGCCAGCAGTGATTGATTTTCGACCGCAGCTTTAACGGCTTTCTCTTGCAAGGATTCTCCTGCAAAGGTGCGATAGGAACTGAAACCGAAATATCTTTTCAGTGCTTTGTGTATATCCAATGCCTGGTTGCAATACTCACATCCGGTAAGGCATGGTTTATTCCGGAGCAGGTGCATTATCCTTTCAACGTCCGGATAGTTTTTTAATACCCAGGGAGGGGTTATGGAATATCGGTTACGGGCATTAATGAGTGATAAGCAATAGGCTAATTCAACCGGGTGTTCTGCAACCATTTTGATTAAATCTGATTGTTCGCAGATTTCATCCCGGAATGTGCTTCTGATAAGTTGTATTATTGGTAAAGTTACGGGTGCATAAGCAAGGAAAGTGAAGAACGGACGAAACTCACTTAAATCCTTTAGCAATAAGTAATAGATTAGTTTTATATTTTCAGCCAGGCTATTGAAAGCGGTAACTTCATCAAAAAAAAGTTCTCTTGCCTTGATAGAATCGTTCAGTGGATTATTTAAATCGTCAGTCTGAAGTTTATCATCCTTGAGCAAAGCATGGTAGGGCCGGGAAGGAAAAAGAAGCGGAGAAAAATACAATGTATCTATAACATTTGCCGGATTTATTCCTGCATCGGTAACTGCATTTTGAATGTATTTTAAATCATGTTTAATAACATTGTGACCACAAATGTAGGATGTACCTTTTAGGAAGGAGACGAATTCGGAAATGTGGTTTGAGTGGAAAGAACTACCATTTTCGTTAACAGCACCAATATCCAGAATTTTCCGGCTTTTGGGTTCAATTTCGGTATCAAAAAACAGGATTGAATCCATGTGGTGTTTTATAAATTCCAAGAGTAAAATTAGCTTAATGCAAAGTAAACAAAGAAACCCGTTAAGTAAATAAAAAAAATATTGAAAAAGTAGCAATAGATGTTGATGAATGAGGTTACTTCTCACCCCCGCTACTGCGCGAATCCCCTTCTCGTGGTTTTAGAGCATACTTTGTTTTTTTTGCCGTTGTTGAATGGATTGATGTTTTTACAAAAAATTGATACAGGGATATTCTTCCGAAGAGTCTCGGTTTTTGCCAGATAAACTTTCCATTTAATTGATTACCAATTTATTTAATCTGTCAGGCCTAATTGTGCATATCTGTTTTGAACCACTTCATTATAAGCCATTTTTAGTTCGCCGGTAAGAAATGATTGCTCAATCCATTCGTGCGCCTTTTGCTTGTTTTTAATTATCCGTTTAAATACCCCTTGTATTTGATTGTCGGTTAAGCCAAGCTCTTTAGCCAGTTTTTCAAAATGCTCTTTCTTTAATTTTTTCTTCCTGCCATCAAGCGTTAAGGCAAGTTCTTCGGTATCATCAGGATTCACAATTACCACATTCAATAAGTCGTAAGCAGGAGCTAAAACCCAACCTGACGGGCTTTCGATCATAGAGAAATTTTTGAGGTGCATATCGCTATTCCCTGTCAGGAAACAAAAAACAGCCAGCTCGAAAAATCGGATTTTATCAAGCTGTGTATGCTCCGAAAAGCTGTGAAGCGCTTTTCCCACTTTCTCCATCGAACTTTTATACTTATCGTATGCCTCCGTAATCTGAAACATATCGAGCTTGTGGATTTTTCCACCACTCGCAGTACGATCGACTCTTTTGGTAATGTACGAAAATTCGCCGGATGCCAGACGGATTAAGCTTGAGGATACCACCCCGATTCCAAATACTTCGGCTATACGCATGGTAACATGTTCGTTTTCGGGCATTTCGCGATATTTATCCGATGGCGGTTTCAGGATGTATTGCCCGCCGAGTGCACCCACCACCGTTAATCGTGTGTTAGTATTTTCGCGGGTTTCTTTCACTACCGACATGGATAATTTGGGCTGTACACCAGGAACCGCAACGCTACGCTCCACAATATCTTTAGCCAGATCAGCCATTTGATCAATTGTATAGGGTATGATTGGTGGCGTTGATGTTCCAAAAAATTCCATGCAGCATTTTACATGGAAGTCGCCTTCATGCTCCACTCTCTGATAACAATACAGGCACTTATTCATTACTTTTATCTTGGTTTGGCTCAACACTAACCGCTCCGATGCAGTTTTTACAACAGGCCAGCAATAGCCCCATGCGGTCGTTTTGATTTATTTTCCAGTTTTTAGAAGCGATATCCAACAACCAGCCTTCCGGAATTAACCCATCAAAAAAAGCGAACAAGCGTTTATCTTTATAGGGTTTGTTTGTAACCGGCATGGTAAAAGTGATGAACTCTTTTGGATGATCTTCCACAAACTTTTCGTCGTACTGAAATACAAATTCCCCATCATCCGTTTCGGTGATAAGCCCGGCAAAATGTTCTTTATAATAAACACTTCCTTTTCTCATTCCACTATTTCTTTACTGTTTACGGGAGCTAACTTATGGCCGAACATGCTTAACACAAGGTTGACCTTATCCAAATTCAAATTTGTTTTGCCCTGTTCAATTTTACGGATTACCGTAAGTGCAACTCCGGCTCGTTCGGCAAATTCCTCCTGAGTGAGATTTACTTCTTTTCTGCGTTCTTTTACAAATTCTGCCAACTTTTGCATTGTATGCTTTCAGATATAATTTACCGCAAATATAATTAATTATATGTTATTAAGTATAATTTATTTACAATTGAGATATTTATATGTTTTTAAATATAATTATGCAATTAAGTCCTATTCTATTTTATCCAATAACTCCTTCGCCTTATCATAATACACACCTTCCGAAGCTAACAACACATTCAAAGTATTATTTTCGCATCCGATTTGTGATGCAGCTTAAAATGTGCCAATGCCAGATTGCAGCGTGTTTGCCTGTAATAACTGAAACCTTTTGACAGGGGCTGTTTAGTGGAGCAAACCGGTAACGTCGGCTTTTAACCTTGGCAAATGCCTGACAAGGATTCCTCAGATAATTTCATCGTCAATTTTATGTAAACGTGAATTACGCGGTTACGCATGCTGATGATCAGCTTCTTGCTTTCGATGGCAATTGCAGGATTTACCTTTTCGATCCGGCTCATGGCTTCGCCAATAATTTCAAAACTCCCTTTCGATGGCACGCCGGAGCATTTTATTGGCTTTGTAAACGGAGAAATCGCGTTTATCTCCCAAGTATGTCTCAATTGATAAGATAGCCTCCTGAATATCGTACAGATATTTTTTGATTTCAAGATCCATAGAGCAGTATTTTAATTTTATTAACAGATTCGATAAAATAGGGATTGGAAAGCGATTTATCGGTTACCAAATCGACCGGACGATTCAACAAATCTTCAAATTTTTCGGCGAGTTCGAAGTAAGTATCGGCATAAGTGCCATAATCCATTGGCTCTATTGAAACCAACAGATCAATGTCGCTTTGGTCATTGAACGCCGGGGTGCAAACAGAACCAAATGCAAACAAGGATTTTATCCTGATATTTCGCGCAAAGTGCCCTCAACTGCTCTAAATTATCTGTTATAATTGAGTTCATAGTTTTGCAATTTACTGTATTTGAATTGAGTTGAATAAACAAAGATCCTAAATCTCCCTTTTGAGGAAAAGCCCTGCTGAAAAAAAGAAATGTACGATTTACAAATGACGATTTACGAATAATCAGGATGTTTTACGAATAAGAAATGTAAATCCCCCAATCGTACCTCGTAAATCGCAAATCGTATATTATTAAGCCTGTTTTCCATCCGCGGTTTACGAATGACTACCGAATGCCAATATGTTAGTAAGTTTTGTTCTTAAAGTGTCTAGTTTGACAAGCTCCCTGGCAATTCTCAGAACTTCTCGTTTTCTTATACGCACTATTTACTATTTGGAGAGGCATCCTGATTAAAAGCCATAACCGACTGACTGCCACACAAGGGGCAACATTCCACTTCTTTTTCTTTCTCCGGATTGTTAAAATCACAGTTGCAGTCAGCGCAATGATACCAGTCGCTGTCGAAATAAACTTTTCCGCCTTCGATAGTTATTTGCCTGCCTTCGACAAAAGCGCGGGCAATTTTCTGACGTGCTGCTGCATAAATCCGTGTAAACGTAGGACGCGAAACGCCCATTATTTTTGATGCTTCATTATGAATCACCATATCAAAATCACATAAACGCAATGCTTCGTACTCTTCGAATAACAGGAAAATGGGTTCCGGATTCAGATTTGCTATGCCAGGTCCGAAAGGTTTAAATCCCTTAATAAGGGGTGGGTTCATAACTTTTCGTGGTCTTTTGATCCTTGGCGACATAGGAATTTTCAGGTATTAGTTAGCTCCAAAAGTAATGAACATATGTTCAATCCGCAATACTATTATTTATTCTGGCAGAAATATGGCTTGAAATAAACATCTTTCATCCTCATTACCTTATGATTACAATCAAAGTGAGATGATTTCAGAGAGTAGCTGATCAGTCTTCGTTCGTGTGCCGAAGTGCCCCTCTCCCCTTCCGAAAGTTAAAAAGCACAATTTTAGCAGATTCTTAATCCTGCTCAACTATGAGTTTATTGGTTTTTAACCAACCTTTCAGCTTCTCAGTCCAGTTGTCGATTTCCAATCCTTGTTTACGCATACCAAATCCATGCCCTCCTTTGTCGTAGGTATGAATTTTGGAAGATATTGTTTTATCCTGCAACGCTTTGTAAAACATCAGGCTATGTTCAACCGGTACTACGTCATCGTCTAAAGCAGCTATTATAAAAGTTGGTGGTGTTTTTGGAGTTACCTGAAGCTGGTTCGAAAAGCGGTTTAATTGCTCATTGGATGGATTTTCACCTAACAGGTTTTGGCAGGTTCCATCGCCTGTCATCGAAATAACCGGGTAAACCAGGATCATAAAATCCGGCCGGTTTTTCTCAGTAAAATGAGTCCCGGCGGTAGAAGCCAGATGCCCTCCAGCCGAAAAACCTGCGATCCCGATTTTATGTGTATCAATATTCCATTTCCTTGCTCCATTGCGGATAATCTGAATGGCAGCCTGGGCATCAGTTAACGGCATTTCCGAATGATGGTTTGGCATACGGTAATAAAGCACAAAAGCTGAAACGCCCAGAGTATTAAGCCATTCGGCCACCTGAGCACCTTCATGAGCGACCGCCAGTCCGCCATATCCACCTCCCGGGCAAATTAACACGGCGGCTCCTGAAGCTTTTTCTTTCGGCACAATGTAGGCATACATGCGTGCTTCCGTAACATTGGTAACCCAGGAACCACCATGATTTTCTTCTATCGTAGTGATTCCGCTTGTTTCAGCCGGGCCGTTTGGGTATAATTTTATTTCTTCCTGGGCCTGCAATGTGTTGCACACAATTATTATCCCGAGAAGGATGAAGATGGGTTTTTTCATATCGGTTTTTATTAACTTTTCATGACCTGATTTAAGAATGAAAATACCTGGTGTATTAACTTACACTAGTCTGTTATTTTTTTTCCTCACGCAATGACGTACAGACGCATAAAACTGATTTTCAATTATTTGAGTACAAATATGCTGTTTTCATAACTATTTAATATTCAGTACAAAGAAAAAGTTTAACGAAGTATTGAACTTACGGATTAAATTTTAACGAACGTTTTGTTTTTATACATGTACCAAAGTATCAGGTAGAGTATGCCAAAGCCGCCTATGGTAAGAACCAGATAATTGAAGTCTCCTACAAATTGCTTTAACCCATGCAACACCATTTCGGCAATAAGGTGAAAATTGAACACATGCGAAAGCATATAAGCCACAATGGCATTCATACCGATAACTTTTAAGGGAAACGCCCAATTACCTTTTCCTTTAACATCAATTACCCAATAGAAGAATGACAACAAGACGAAACAAACGCCCGATGATGCAAGAACGAAAGAGCTTGTCCAAAGTTTTTTGATAATAGGATGCCATACCCCTAGCAGCATTCCGGCCAGAACTCCGACAACTCCGATAACGAATAAGTACAAAGCAACTTTCCTTCGGGGCAGGTTTGACTTTATAAGCTCGCCTGCAAAAACGCCCGACAATGTGGTAGCGATAAATCCGAATCCACTAAGCAGCCAGGTATATTGGGTTCCATCCTGAAAATCGCCAAACACCTTCTGATCAACATACCAGGCAAAGCTGCTGCCGGGCAGCAAAACGCTACTGCCAACCCCGGGAACAGAAGGAATGGTAAGGAGTAACGTATAAATCAGTAAACAGGAAGCAAAAATAAGTAAGCGTGTATTGAGTTTAAAATGAATATAAGCAATACTCGAAAACAGGTATCCGACAGCGATGGCTTGCAAAGTGTTGCTAAAAATACTGAATGTTTCAATGTTTAATTCCAGCAAATGCCCCTGAACGATCCATCCTAATATAAAGAGTATCACAAAACGCCGTATAATCTTTGCATACAAGGCAGACAATCGCGAGTCATGCAGTTTTCGTTTTGATAACGCAAATGGTATTGCCGCACCAACAACAAACAGAAACAATGGCATAACGATATCGTACAATGATGAACCAAACCATTCAGGATGATCAAATTGATTTGCGATGGCAATTGTAAAAGGCGAGCCAACACCCACATTCAGTGCTTTGAAAAAATGGTCGAGAAATATAATAAACAACATATCAAAGCCCCTCAATGCATCGATGGAAGCAATCCGGTTCAAATTTTTTTCGTCATTATTCATAGTTCTGTGACTTTAAAGACCGACTTAGCAGTTTTCTTTTTCCAACGTATTATTTCTGATAAATTTTAACCCAATCTACAGTCATAGCTGCCGGGAATAATTTATCGTCAACATCAGGTCCACCCCAGGTACCACCGATAGCGACATTAAAAATCAGGTAACAAGGTTTATCAAATGGCCAGTTATCGTCATTTTTTACTTCGGGTTGATAATGGTAAACCAACGCGCCATCAATAAAAAAGTCAACAAACTCATTAGTCCACTCCATGCCATAAATATGGAATTCATTAAAAGGATCTTTTATTTCGAGAATACCTGTATAAGGCGTTGAACCATAGCCTGAAGGATTATGAACGGTGGAATGAATAAAGTTGGGATGTTTTCCTACATGCTCCATAATATCAAGTTCGCCGCAGGCAGGCCAGCTTACTTCATCGATATTTTGCCCCAGCATCCAAAGTGCAGGCCATGTGCCTATACCCTGTGGAATTTTCGCATTAATTTCGACAATTCCATAGGTAAATATTCGTTTTCCTTTGGTGATTAAACGGGCTGAAGTGATTTCGTTGTTTTCTTTTTTCGCGATAATAAGAAGTTTCCCGTCAGAGAATTCAATGTTACCGTTTGTGTAGCGCTGTAGTTCGTTATTTACCCAGCCGGGCTCAGCGGTTTCGTGGCTCCAGCTGGAAGTATCCAGAGAAGTGCCATTAAAATTATCTGCCCACATCAGCGCATAGCCTTCTTTTGATTGCGCGAAGGAAAAAGAAGAGATAAAAAGGAGTAATACTGCGATAGTGCTTTTTGAAGCTTTCATTTGAATAATTTGTTAAGTGAAACAATAGTATTCCGGATTTAAAAAAGAGTTATTGCCATGTAACCTGATGCTCCAGTTAATGATGAAAACAACAAGAGTAAACTATCTCAAAATTTACTTTTATTTCATTAGAGCCTTAGCTATCTCAATTTCAGCCAGTTGCTCCATCACTTTGTACCCTAATTCGTTTGGATGAACTCCATCTTCCGAAAATTCAGCTTTTAGTCCTTTCCGTTCATCAACCATGGCCGAATAATAATGGAGGTAAGCAAATCCATTACTGGCAGCGTATTCTTTAATCCACTTGTTTAAAAGGATTATTGTGTCGGCTGGAAATGATCCGGGGTTCCAGGGGAAATCGTAAGCAGGCAGCACCGAACATAAAATTACCTGTATTTCATTAGTTTTTGCAAGTTCTGCCATTGACATAATGTTATCCTCAATCATTTCGAGGGTTGACGGGCCGGTGTTGCCTGCAATATCATTAATGCCTGCCAATATGACTACAACTTTCGGTTTCAGTGCAATTACATCGGGTCTGAACCTGATAAGCATCTGCGGTGTGGTTTGCCCGCTGATACCGCGACAGATATATGGTTTGCCTGCGAAATATCCGGGCCGCAAGTATTTCCATCCTTCAGTAATTGAATTGCCCATAAACACAACTCTTTTTTCGTCGGCAGCAGGCAAGCCAAGCTTTTTGTTTTCGTCCCGATAGCAGTTCAGATAGGGCCAATCCACTTTATTTCTTTCGTACATCATTTTTTCATAATCGCTCATTTGCTCCTGCGCATTTACAACGGGTGAGAGAAAAAACAGCATTGAAATAACGAGGAGGATAACCGGGTTGTTTTTCATCATTATTATCTGCTTTAAAGTTTTATTTAATATAAATCATTTTTTTTGCCAATATGAGGCCGTTTGCATTCATTTCGTAAATATAAACATCACTGGCCAGGTTTTCTGCATTAAAAACGAGGCTGTATGTTCCTTTTGCTTTTACACCTTCATTAATCTCCCTGATAATCGTGTGATTTGTATCATAAATCCGGAAAATCACCTCGCACTTTTCAGGAACTTTATAAGTGAATTTAGTTTGATTTATGAATGGATTCGGAATGTTTTGCTCAAGATAATATCCTTGCTGATGACTCTGGCTTTCATTTGTTCCTAATGTGGAGAAATTTGTTAAACCGGACCAATCGCTCCATTTCAGGTTATGATCGCGGTAGCGGACACGCGAAAAATATTCCTTCGAATCCAACAGCTGATTCTTGTTGATTCTGCTCTGATATAAATTTATATCCAGGTTGAGATCAATTGGGTTGGAGTTTTCATCAATTCCATAAATATTAGTCCAGTGCGACAAGGAATCAATAACCACAGGAGAAGAAAGTGAACTATCAATCACCTGGAATTGAACGGACATTAATGAGTCAATACCTGAAAAAATGGAGGTACTAAACTGAACATATTCTTCTGTTTGTGAGACATTTTCAATTCGGGGTGTTTCAGGTCCGGATTGATTTTTCGCCTTGTGCCATTTATCAATAAGTTCCGAATTTTTTGGATTTGAGAGGGTTCCAAGGCTATACACGGAAATCTGGCAGGAGTGATTTGCAATATCAATCTCCAGGATCTGAAACACATAATTGCTGATGCAGATATGAATGTCGTCATAATCCTTATTTTCACCCTCTGCCCATGGATCCAGCGGGCCGCCGCTACCTCCGCCACATACCATTCTGAAATCACCATCATCCTTGCCTGAAATAACTGTTCCTCTTTCGTATCCATGTGTATGACCGTAATGCACCAGTTGAACTTTAGTATATTTTTCCATTACGGGTAAAAGCCTGTTTCTCACATACTCTGTTCCTCCTACGATCCAAAGTTCAGAAATAGGCGGATGATGAAAAAACACAAACACAAAGTCAATACCGGCATCATTTTCTGCTTCGCTGAGCCTTGTGTCGAGCCAGTTTGCCTGGGTTTCGCCATACTGATCAATTATATTTGTATTCAAACCAATAAATAGTGAATTCCCGACCTTCAGTTGCCAGATTTTTTCTTTTAAAGCTGGCTCCTGAGGGAAAGCCGATTGTTCATCGAGTTTTAAATACTGATAAAAGTAAGGGCTTTCCAATTCATGATTCCCTGCCACAACCATAGTGGGGATATTCGGTGAAAGTGCTGATATCGGCATAAAATACTGCTTTGAATATTGACCTGGCGTGCTTCCACTTACAACAATATCACCCGAATGAAAAATACCGTTCACATGATTTTCGATATCAGGGCCATAAATTTCTTCGATTTTAGTACGGGCTGCCCGAAGTATTTTTCCTGCCATGGTTGTATCGGAAGCATGGGTATCGCTAAAAAGCACAAAACGGATTTTCCCGTTATAGGATTGATCCGGCAATGTTTTAAACGAATAAATTCCGGATTTGCTGCCACCACTTGCTATACGGTAGTAATAGCGCGTATTGGCCGATAAACCTGTTAGTTTAACTGTATGCCACCGGTAAGGCTCGCTAATAATTTCGCTTGAACCCAGGCTTTCGAAACTTAGGACTGTTGAGTCGGTACTGTACATAACTTTTGTTCCTGCATCCTGAATATCGTGCCAGCTAACGGTAATGGTATTTGTTCCCTGTGCCTGAAGATAAGGGATGCGGGTCATTAACCCCGGACCGGCATTATGCCCGAATCCGCCTAATTCAGCTGCCTGAGCGGCGGTAAGTGCCTGATCCCATATAGCGAGCTCTGAACAATAAATATTTCCGTCTTCCCCATCATCATCAGCAAAAACAAGCAACAGGCTTTCGAGCGAAAACCGATCGTCAACAGCCTGGATATTTCCTGACAGCAGGAGTTGCCCATCGAGGTAGCAGTTAAAGAAATATCCATTTTTGACTGATATAACAAGTCGATACCATTCGTCAGGTTCGATAGAATAAACACTGTAGCCAACAGCAGCAACGCCTGTTTTTCCGACTGTATTTATAAAAAAATCACCATCGCTGCTATTACTTATATCTGTTTGAAAAAATGAATGCCAAACCCCAATATCCGAAGCCTTAAAATCGTATTGTAATGTATATTCGTTTACGAAGTTCCCATCGCCATTTGCAGGTATCTGATGCTGCATTTTATAATAACTGCCAATTCCGATCCGTGTTGCTCCGTTTCCGGAATCAGGTCCTGCTGCGGTAGTTTGTGTTCCTATGAGAGTCAGATCCAACCCATATCCAGGCTCAGCTTTTCGAATGTTCGACGGATCATCAAATTTCCACCAACCCACCCTGTCTGGAGCAGAAGCTTGTAATTCATTAATAATGAGCAGGAAAGCAGCAAATATGATACAGATCATTTTTAATTTCATGGCAACGGAACAGTATTTTGTAACAAAAACTAAAAAAGTATGTGGTTTAGCAGGTCTGAACTACAAGGATTGGTCAAACATGGTTCAAAACAGGCATTCCGTATAGATATACCAGGTAAATATATGGAATAGTTTAAAAAAGGGTGCCTCATTTACTGAGACACCCAAAACCGACTCAAACCTCAACCTGGCATTATCGGATTATTATCATTTTTTGAACACTTACGCCACGTTCTGTTGCCATTTGAACAGTATATATTCCGTTTGGCAGATTGGCAGCGTTTAACTCCAGTTTATATTCCCCTGGCGATTTAACACCTTCATTGATCTGTGTAACTTCGATCCCAGCCAGATTAAAAATCCGGAATATCACATTTCCTTTTTCTACAACCTTAAACGGGAAGATGGTATTTGATGTGAAAGGGTTTGGGTAATTCTGACCCAAATCGGAATTCCTGCTGGCTTGCAGCGTATTTATTCCATTTGGATCGGTAGTAGCATTACCTAAAGCAACAGCTTCAGCTTCGGTAAGAGCTACATCCCATATTCCCAATTCGGAACACCTTATATCGCCATCATCGCCATCATCATCCTGAAAAATCTGGAGTAACGGGCTTAAACCATACCTGCCGTCCAAAACCTGGGTAACGCCATCTAACCAAAGAACGCCATCAATATAAATGTAGAAGAATGATTCGTTTTTTACTGATACAAGCATTCTGTACCAGGTATCTGCAGAAATGGTAGCCTGGGAATAAATTGTAGATCCAGAGCCAATTGCATTAGGCATGCGTCCTATATCCGGGGCTTCCGTTTTGGCAACAAACAAGTCGGCATCACCGTCAAGGGTCTGGAAAAATGCATACCAGGTATCTATCATCGGAACAGAAAAATCGATCTGAAGCGTCCATTCATTTACAAGGGAGCCCCCTCCGTTTGCAGGAATACCATGGCTCATATCCAAATAACTTCCTAAAGGAACAAGTGTAGCTAAATTTCCGGCAACCGGGCCATTAACAGATGTCTGCGAACCCGTCAAGACCAGGGGCAATCCAATTTCAGCCTTCACCATATCGTTGGCATCATCAAATTTCCACCAGCCTTTGCGTTCGCGAATGGTTGTCTGATTCGAAATCGTGATTAGCATTGTACCTATTATGTTGGTGCCATCCTTTGAGGTCGCCTTTGCTGTAACTGTTCCGTCGGCTATGGCAGCCAGAAGGCCGTCAGTACTTATGGATGCATTGCCTGTTCCGGCTACCACTGACCATGTAACACCTTTTTCAGTTGCGTTTTCGGGAAGAACGGTTGCAATCATCTGCAGGGTTCCGCCTTTATTTGTTATGGTGTTTGCACCACTTTCGGAAGTAACAGTAATTGAAGTAACAAGGATCACTGCCTGGTTCGAAATTGTAATTTCCATACTCCCAACTACAATTCCACCATCAGTGGATGTTGCATTTACGGTAACTGTACCGTTTTTTATTGCCGTAAGGAGGCCATCAGAATTAATAGTAGCTTCGCCTGTACCATTGGTTACTGACCATGCAACTGCTTTGTTGGTTGCATCAGCAGGTAAAACCTCTGCAAGCATTTGTAAAGTTCCGCTTTGGGTATTTATTACATTCACCCCACCGGCACCAGTTACAATTATTTCGGAAACCAGCACATTGCTTGCAAAACCTCCTAACTGTATAACTTCATTTGCTGTTAAAGCTACATCCCATATAGCTAATTCAGCGCAATTTATTGTTGCATCGTCACCATCATCGTCTGCAAATATCAGGAGCTGATTAACCAGTGCCCATCTTCCATCAACATTCTGGGGTGTGCCGGTTAGCCAGAGTTCTCCATTAAGATAAACGTTGAAGAAATCGCCGTTTTTAACAGAAATAACCATCCTGTACCAGGCATCATTAGCAACAAAATTGGTTGAATATCCTGTGGCCGATGTTCCGATTGTATTGTCGCTGGCTTTGGTAAACAAGTCAGCATCATTGTCATTAGTAGGGCTAGTCTGGACAAAAGCATGCCATTTCCCGATTTCCGGAACTGAAAAATCGATTTGTACTGTGTATTCATTTACTGAATCACCACCTCCGTTCGGAGCAATACCGTGATTCATGGTCAGGTAACTTCCCAGCGAAACCTGTGTTGCAAAATTTCCCTCTTCGGGACCGGGAACGGATGCCTGTGTTCCGGTTAGTGTTAATGGAGAACCTATCTCCGCTTTTAACATATCAGCGGCATCATCAAATTTCCACCAGCCTTTTCGTACAGCAAGAGGAACAGTTGAAGCATTTCCTAATTCGGAAGCCTGCAAAGCGGTGAGTGCCACATTCCATATTCCCAATTCAGAACAGTTAATTGTTGCATCATCGCCATCATCATCGGCAAATATCAACAGTTCACTTACAAGAGCCCATCTGCCATCTACATCCTGAGGTGTGCCGGTCAGCCAGAGTTCTCCATTAAGATAAACGCTGAAAAAATCTCCGTTTTTTACCGCAATAACCATTCTGTACCAGGTATCAGCAGCCACTGCGTTAGCGGAATATCCTGTTGCGGAAGTCCCTATTGTATTGTCACTGGCTTTGGTAAACAAGTCGGCATCGCCGCTGTTAGTTGGGTCGGTTTGGATAAATGCATGCCATTTCCCGATTTCAGGAACTGAAAAATCGATTTGCACCGAGTATTCATTTACTGAGTCGCCACCTCCGTTTGGAGCAATACCATGAGCTATGCTTAAATAACTCCCTAACGAAACCTGTGTTGCAAGGTTTCCGTCAGCAGGTCCGGGAACGGATGTTTGTGTTCCGGTTAATGTAAGCGCGGAGCCTGTTTCGGCCTTCAGCATATCAGCGGCATCATCAAATTTCCACCAGCCATTTCTATCGGGCACTTGGGCGTTTACAAAACTGGCAAATGCCAGGATTATGACCAAACTTAGTAAAGTTTTTTTCATAATTAATTGAGTGTTAAGGTTAATAATTGAGTGGGTTTTTTATTTATTTAGCTCAGGTTGATTTATTTTTTAAAAATACAGTTGCAATTTGGCTTTTATGCTATTTTAACAGCCACATTATTTTATTTATTTCGTCGTAACCTTCATACTGGCGGGCCAAAGCTTCGGTGAGGTTTTTGCGGTTATAATTTGTTTCGGAACCAGGGTAGGTACTACGCATAGGTATTGCGCTTGTATTGTTTTCGTTCAAACTGGAGGCCGGGTTAATCGGGAATACAGGGTATTTATTTCTTCTGTATTCAAAATAGCTAAAATCAGCATCCTGCATAAAACGGAGTAAATAACTCTGCATCCAGATTTGTTTCAATTGTTCATCTGCAGTAGCTTTAAAAGCAGCCTCTCCGGTGAAATATCCATCCATATACGCCTGGTCGATGGGGACTGTGTGTGCATAACTTGCTTTGGTTTTCATTATATCCGAAAGAGCTGATTTTACACCTTCCTCATAATAGTTTTGTGCTGTCCCGGTAGTAATCCAGCCTCTTACGCTGGCCTCAGCAAGAATTAACTGCTGCTCAGCGTAAGTCATCACCATACGAGGTTCGCAGGCATCTTCTTTTAAATAACGCAGATTGATAACTGAAAACTTATTGGCTTTATAATCCAGGTTCATGGCATCATAATCCATCGAAACATCAACGCCATTGTATGCGGACGTATCGGACTGATCTTTGCCGGCAGCAATCAGTGCAGCAGCCGGTTCGCAGTAATAAAACAATCGCCGGTCATTTAAAATTTTTAAATTATCCATAAGCAACTTACTTACAATCGTTTTTGGCGCAAACATGGTGCTGGCACTCAGGGGGTGCTTGTTCTGGGTTGAAAAAGCCAGCCCCCAATAACCCGTTGCATTATCCATTAAATTGCCGGCTGCCACAATTTCGACGAAGCGGTTTTTAACATTTAATGAGGCCACGCTCTCCTTAGCACTTAAACTCATCAGCACTTTCAATGCAAAAGCATTCACCGCTTTTCTCCACTTTACAGGATCGCCGTTATAGGGCGTTGGGTCACCTGAAAATGTGGCACCGTTTGCAAAGTATTGGTCAGCGGCTTTAAGTTCGTCGAGGATATTGATAAATACCTGTTCCTGGGTATCATATTTTGGCTCTAACAGCCCTTCTGCACCTTTACCGGCCTCGCTGTAAGGAATATCACCCATCCACATGGTCATAGTGTAGAAGGCATATGCTTTGGCAAAACTGCCTACACCTTTATACGAGTCCTCCATTACACCGCCTTTGGCAGATTCTAACATTGCTTCTATATTCGGTAATATGGTCATAGACCCGAAACTGCCACTTCCGGTATTGTTATACTGTGAACTATTTTTCCCCAAAACAGTGAAGCCAACATATTTGGGTAATGCATTTGTTGAAATAAAACTCATTGCATCTCCCCCGGGCTCAAGCATGCCCAATACTAAATCGGTGCATTCCATTGATGCGGGTACCTGAGTAGTTGTATCCGGGTTAGTATTAATTTCATCAAATTTGCTGCAACCAACAAGCATCAATAAAGTGAGTAAACCTGCCAGTCCTATATATTTGTTTTTGTTTTTCATATTGAGTTATATTTATGTTAAAAATCCTCTTTGATTCTGTTTCTTATGCCATGTGATGCATGAGTGCAAAAGTTTTCAATCGTAAAGATGTTTAGAAATTCAATTTTAAGTTAAATCCAACGTAGCGGATGGATGGGTCGCTGAAATTTTCGTAGCCGCCATCAGGGTCGGAATACTTAAATTGCTTTGACCACAAAAACATATTCTGACCAACAGCTGATACCGAAACACCCTGTGATTTAAACTTCGCGCAAATATTTTTGGGCAAATCATAGGTAAGAGACATTTCCCTGACTTTGAAAAAGGTAGTGCTATATGCTTCGAGTGGTGATGGCGAACCACCCCAGGCTGTGCCGGCGTGAATAGTATTTATGTATGATTCGTAGGTTACAGCCACATCATTCGGAGCATACACGCGGTCGTCACTGGTAATATTGCCATACGTATCGTAAGTTGCTGAACCTGACATTACTTTTACTCCGGCTCCGGTGTAGTTTTTCGATCCTGGAACGGTAGCATCGAGGTATCGCTCAGGGGTAACTGAGTTAGGGTGCGAACCGGAGCGCCACATATACATTTCGGTGGTTGTTTGCGCTAAACCGCCAACGCGTCCATCGACTGAAACAAAAAAGCTAAAACTTTTATATCGTAGAGTTGTGTTTATACCCCAAATCCAATCAGGATCATAATTCCCGAACTTTGAAGCATAAGCCGAATAAAGCGGTACCCCGTTTTTGTGGATTATATTGCCTTCCGGATCATACTGAAAATCATACAGGGTATAAGGATCAGCTCTTTCACCAACCATTATCCAGGGTTTGTCCTCAGAGTAAGTTGTATCTAATTTAGTATAGTACCGGGCATATTTCGACCAGTTTACCGAAACATCCCATTTCCAGTCACTGGTCTTCACCGGTGTTCCGTTTAAAGTAACCTCAATGCCTTTGCGTGTAATTTCCTCGTCGATATTGATATAACTGCTGTAATATCCGGTAGCAGGGGTAATATCAGCTTCCTGCAGGAAATCGTACATACGTTTATTGTAATAAGAAATATCAACAGAAGCCCTGTTATTATACACGTTAACAGCGGTACCTATTTCCCAGGTGGAAGCGGACTCAGGAAATACATCGCTGCTATAAATAGTAGCCGGCAAAGAAGCCGAAGTTAAATTTGCCCATGCATTGTTGGTAATGTTGAAAACCTGGTTAATATCATAAATACCGGCCGGGGTTTTGGAGGATGTCCATGAGCCACGTAATTTCCACAAAGAAAGCCATCTCATTTCAGGCATTAATTCAGAAACGACAAAACTTCCTGAAACTGACGGATACAGGTAGGATCGGGTTGCTTCGGATAAAGTTGAACTCCAGTCGTTTCGGAGAGTACCTTCCAAATAAGCCATACGGTTCCATGAAAAAGCCAATCGCCCATACAAACTGTTAACTTGTTGCCTGTATATATTAGAGGTTACATAAGCGGGTAAAACCGAAGCTTTCAGAGAGTAAAATCCCGGGATAGAAAGGCCACCCTGGGTTCTTGAATCGGTTCCTTCATCCTGACGGGAAAAAATAGTTCCGCCTGCAAAGCCATCAATCGTAAGTTTGCCCATTGTGTGGTCAGCGGAAAGTAAAAAATCGTTATTGAAACTATATCCACGTCCTAGACCAAGGTTATATGACCCTAATTTGCTTTCGCCCCATACCTGATCCCCATTTTCAATCACCGTTGAAGATCCTGCACTTGTTAATGAGCCTTTCGAAATTTGTATCACCTGCCGGTTGCTATAGGTGTCAAAACCTGAACGAACGGTTGCTTTAAGCCACTTTGTAAAATCATACGTCAATGATAATGAACCATTAAATATATCCTTATTCAAACTATGGATTCTTTCGTTTCGATCAAAATAAGGATTGTTATTGGTATCAGTATAACTGGTGTTTTGTAGTTCGTTCGGCACTACCCAATAATTTTTATAATCGAGCACATTCCAATCGGGCGACGACCATATTAACATGGAATACATAGGGTCGTAGCCGGTATAGCCGCTGAAACCAAAATTAGGCGACGATTGCTTATTATAAGAAATGCTGGATGACAAGGTAAATTTTTTCAGTTTTATGTCCCCGCCGATGTTATAAGCGAATTTGTCGAACATGGAATTGGGATATTGTCCTTTGTTTTTAACCCAGCTGGCCGAAGCACGAAAACTTCCTAACTCGCCTTGTTGAATTATGTTTATGTTATTGTTCAGCACGTAACCCGGTTCCAGAAAATTTTGAAAATTATCTTTGCCTACCGGCAACCAGGACATGGGTTTCATGGCCCTGCTTATCGGATCCCATTGTATGACTTCCTGTCCTTCCAAAGGAGGGCCCCAGGCACCGTCGCCATTGGTAACAGCCGTGTTTGTAGCTGTATTGACAACGCGTCCGTAAGTAGATTGTGATTCGGGAATGGCCAGGTAACCGGTGGCAAACATGGTGCTGCTGTTAACTGAAACAGAAATACCCTTGATGGTGCTCCCTTTTTTTGTTGTAATCATAATTGCACCGCTTGCTCCGCGATACCCATACAGTGCAGAAGCTGTTGCTCCTTTAAGAATACTGAGGCTTTCAATATCATCAGGAGGTACATCCCTCAATGTCATATTGCCATAAGGAACTCCATCAATTACCAAAAGTGGTTTTTCACCCCGTATATAAAGTTCAGGTGCTGCGCCAAACTCAGTACTGTTTAATACCGATAAACCTGCTACTTTACCGGTGAGTGAGGTTCCTACATCAACGGATCTTACCGTTTGCAAGCCTTTGCCATCCACTTTCTGAACAGCATATCCAAGCGCTTTTTCCTCGCGCTTAATGCCTAAGGCTGTTACCACAACACTTTCGAGCTCGGTTGCAAACTGATGCATTGCAACGTTAATAACCTGAACATCATTAGCCGGGACTTCTTCCGGCTCGTAACCCACATATGAAAATACCAGAATAGCATCAGATGTCGGGATTTCGATTGAATAAGTTCCATCAACAGACGTGGTTGTACCCAAGGTTGTGCCTTTTATATGTACAGTTACTCCAATCAAAGTTTCACCGGTTTTTTCATCAGTTACTTTTCCGGTTACTTTTTTTGGCTGAAAATCCCCGCCTTTAGTTTTTGTTGGCGTAAAAATGATCTGGCGGTCGCTGGTCACATATCTGACTTTCTCACCTTTAAAAAGCTGGTCGAGAATATCCTTTATAGATGTTTTGACAAAAACTGCATCAACCTTGCGGGTAACATCCACAACTTCCTGATTAACCAGGAAAGTGTAATCACTCTGTTTTTCAATCTCATTCAACACATCATTCAACGGAACATTAACCAGGTTTAATGTTATTTTTGTTGACTGTGCATGAAGCCGGGCAGGCACTAAAATGAAAAGAAAGAACAGACCTGTAAGTAAAAATAATCTCATATATTGGTTAGTTTTAGGATAAAAAAAGAAAACAAAAAATCCTGTTAACTGAAATTATCATTTTCAGATAACTTCAGTTTTATCAATGACTATTTAATTTGATTTAAGAAATGCGGCTCACGTTAAAGCCTTGTCTCTGACATAATAAACCCTCTGTTCAACAACAGAAAGATATGCGGCTTATTATTTTATTTACAGTAGCACATAGGCATCAGGCTTTTCTATATCAATTATTTGCAGAAAATATTACGATCTTTCTTCTGGAAAAAGTTCCATCAGGCAAGGCTTTGGGCTTGACTTCAGTATAGTCAATCGGGGAAGAGATTTTCAGTAACCTCAATAATTCTCCCAGGGGCTCATTTTCAAATGTTGCCCTGTACCGGTATTGTTTAATTTCGTTTCCTTTGATTTGGATATCCACATTGTATTGAAGGCTGATTCTTCTGGCAACTTCGCTTATGTTGTCATTCCTGAAAACCAGCTTGCCATCTTTCCAGGCAAAATGCTTGTATGTATCTCCGGTTTGTATTTTGTAAAGACCGCTTAATGTATCATAAGTCATATGCTGATCGGGCTGAAGATAGGCGATCAGGTTATTTGAACCGGTTGAACCAGGCATACCTACGGCAACTTTACCTTCAATTAAGGTAACTGAAGGAGACAGGAAATTTTTCTCAGCCCTGACATTAAATTTTGTGCCGGTTGCTTTTACAGTAAAATATGGAGTGTTGACTAAAAACGGCACAGCTTCATCGGAATGAACTTCGAAATATGCTTCTCCAACCAGGTAAACAAGTCGGTTATCGTTGCTGAATTTATCGGGATACCTAAGTGTGCTGCCTGAATTTAACCAGACTTTGGATCCATCGGGCAATTCAAGAAAGGAGAATGTGCCAAAAGCAGCTACTACCTTATTATATGTTATTGCAGAATTTTCCGTTTTCGAACTCTTTCCTAACCCCATCCAGAGTATTGAGACCAGCAACGGAATAAATAAAATTGCAGCAACTCTTTGAAATAACTGCCAGAACGTTAAACCCTTCGGCCTGCCGTTAATTTGTTTCAGTACTTTAGCTAATGCCTTATCGGTTGAGACGGGTAACTGTAGCGATGCTTCCCAGATATTTTTAAATTGGTTGTAGTATTTACGGTTTTCATCCGATTCGCTGATCCACGATTCAAGCTTCAGGATTTCATCCTCCGTTGCATTGCCTCCCAAATATCCGGCAATTAAATTATCAACCATACCTGAATCAGTAGTACCCATATTTCTTTCTATCATCATAACGACGTTTTAAAATTAAATTCCCACATAGCCAAGTGGTTTTATTTTTTCATTTATACTGATAATGTTAATCGGGTCGAAGGATAGAACTTCTTAAATACTTCTAATGAAATAGTTGAAACAGAATAAAGGTCAGAAGCAGAAACTCTTTCAATTCTTCCCGGAGTAAGGATAATACCTTGCCAATACGGACCTCGACAGTGCGGACAGAAATTCCCAATTTCGCAGCTATTTCCTGGTAGTTAAGGGTTTCAAAACGGCTCATCCGGAAAACTTCAGCATACTGGATCGGTATTTTATCCATTGCATGAGAGAAATTAGCTTCCAGTTCGGAAAATAAAATATAATTTTCGGTATCGTTTTGCGACAGGATCGGATGGTCAAGAACAACAGAGGTATATTTGTTTTTGATCCCCGTATGCCGCAAGCTATCAATGCTGCGATTCTGAACATTCTTCAAAAGGAAGGATTTGAGTGACGTGTGAATATCCAGCGCTGAACGGTTCTCCCAGAATTTCAGGAATACGTCCTGAACAATTTCTTCCGAAAGATCTGAATTACGCGTAAATCCGAATGAGAACCGAACCAGATCAGGGTAATATTTTGTAAAAATAATAGTGAAAGCGGACTGGTCATCGTTTTTAAGCTTCCCGAGAAGTATTCGTTCGTACGAGGCCACTAACTCTGACATATCACTTAACTTTTACACAAAAGTATTCTTTAATTTGAATTTGAACCAATGTGCACTTCAATTTTAGGCCGCTAAGCTTTCGATGCGGGAAAATCTGGAGAAGAAGTCACTTCCTGCTGATTCAGGTTTACAAATCTTTTAATTTCACTGAAAATTAAATCCATTTGAGCATCCTTAGCCTCAATCACAAGCGGATTCTGAAACATCCAGTTTTCGACTACCAGATCAACGAAACTTTTCCGCACCGTAATAATCAGTGGCATATCGCAATTTATAATCAATTCGTTAAGACTTGATGCCCAACCTTGCCCCTGTAATTCCCAGGCGCCAATTTCGTCGATAAATACAATCTGCGCATTATGGTTTCTTTCAACCGAAAGTGCATCACGACCAAAATCAATGGCTTCGGGAATAAAAAAATACCTGCCTACCCGGGCCAAGCCTTCTGTATCGTTAATATGCGAAAGTTGCATTTCCTTTTCTGTTGATACATCCTGAATTTTGTACCCTGTTTTAGTCTCATTTTCGTAAACAGCCGATGCGATTATTCCTCCGGTTAGTATCCCGGAAGCTTTCAGCCTTAAAGAAATTCCGGATATAAGAGTAGTTTTTCCACTTCCGATTTCGCCGGTTATTAGTACAACATTGCTCTTTTTCTTCATGGTAAGTGCTACCTTTTCGAGCCAGAATTCCGACTGAGCACCAATTTGCCTAATAACAGTGACCGGTTTTCGGAAAATATCTTTAATTGACGGCAGATTCGCAATTACAAACGGAAGCGTTTCGAAAGCGACTTCCAGCGCTAATGGCAATTGCCGGAAAGAGGTGCGGATAAAGAAATTCCGGATTACCGGATTGCTCAGTTCCTTTCCAACTACCGAAAACCCAACGATCATTATTGCAGCACGAAAATTCATCTGCAATCCAACCAACAAACCATCGGCAACCGAAAGTTCATCCGACTGGAATTTCGCAAACAAGAAACTCGACAGCATTGTAATAAATACAAAGAAAATCCAGAATTTCGGTTTCATCAACGGCCTTAATGCTGATTTGTAGCGCATTGCCCATATTGCAATTAAAATAATACCTATAGTAAACCACCAGGCTATACCCGTATAATTCATAAATAAAAGCGCTGAAATCATCCCAGCGAAATTAAATGCAAGCCACCATAGTGAGTAGCTGGTCTGAGGTGTTTTACTCTTTGATTTTATTTCGTTCATTCGCCGTTTATCCGAGCTAAGCATCGGAATTGTTTTCCCCGATGCAGTTTTGCCGATATAAATCCCAATAACGGCTGCTACGATACCAAATAATAAATAGAAAATCCACAACACTATAATCGGCATCCAAACCGTATCAAAATGCATATGGAGTTGCTTTTCGGCATATTTCACCAACGAAGCGTAAAGTTCTACTATATTGAACCCATAATAAATAAGGTAGTTGGCAATTTTCTGGAAAAAGTTCCACGACATGGCCAGCAAACTACCGACCATTAAACCTATCATATTTCGACCGATAACCCTTACCGCAAACTCAAGCAAAAATGCTTCGGACATAATGGCAATCATGGGTCCGAATATGACGGCGCTTGGCGAAACTGATTTCATCAAAGCACAGATTAGTCCCGAACGCCATATCAAGCCTTTATCTTTCCATTTATAACTGATTGAAACAATAAGTATTACACCGATTGATGTAAGGAAAATACTACTGAAAGGCACATGCAGGTTGTGCAGAAAACTGCCCAGTACAATTTCGGACGATGCCCACAGGCAACCCAATACGGCCGCTTTCAGCCAGGTAGTACTCAGCTTCCGGTCAGGATTCATTTACAAGGCATATTTTTATGGCGCAGCTTTTAAACAGGTGAAATCCGGAAGCGCCTTCGGCTATCAGTTGAAAAGTTTTTTCGGAATCGGTAACGCGGGTAGCGCCAATCAGATTGACTCCACGGTTAAAAAGTATATCAGGCAAAATACTGCTGGTGGGACCAACAAGCAGCACCTGCGTTGTGGCAGGAATAATATCCAGAAGCTTATCGAGTGTATGATTGGCAAGGGATGAGCCAGTAATTATCACAATATCGGATTGAACAAGAGCTTTTTCGGCCAGCCCCGCCGGAACCATGTATTGCTTGTATTCGCCAGGTACAGCGTCCTCATTTAGTTCAATAATTTTCAAATGGCAATTTAATTCAACGGTCTTTTTTAGATACGATATAAAAGCACCAACCACACAAACCTGCTTTGGAACCTGCAAATCAAGCAGATCGAAGGGATCAGTGTTTTCAATAATCCGGTATTCCGGTTCAGTCAGCAGTTCCGCCGACAGTGCATTTATAACAGCCAGTTGCACGGTTTTAATAAAACAGGATTGATCAGGATGGGTAAAAAGATCGGTAATTTTCTGACCTTTGAAATTCCCTGGTGTAAAAGCACCAAACCCCCTGTTGCGGTTTTTAGTATAACAATCATCCGAATCAGGAACAGTATATGCCATTCCGCTGTATCCGTTTGATAATTTAACGGCTGTAAAATAAATGCCGGCCACAAGTTTTTCGATGCTGATGGTATTGAACCGAATTCCGTATCTGGCTTTAATTACGCCCAGCGTTTCGTCAAGTATCATAATCACTGAACCGGTTTAAACTAACATTAAAACAAATCAATAAGCTTAACAAGTGCTTCAATTCATCATTGTTTTGAATACGTAAAACTAAAGAAAAATCAGAGATGAAAGTCCAGAGAGAAACTTAATCCGCTTCGTTCACTTTCCCAAATTAATGCCATAACCTTTAGGGGGTGAGTAGTTAAGGCAAATTTTATTCCCGACCATGTTAAAGGCAGTGATATTTTAAAATACTCTGAAAATGTGAGAAAGGGTATTGCGATGCACCGGGCAATCGATACTTACACTGATATGCATCCCGCGTAAACAAAGTATTGCGCGACTCAGGGCTGATTTTCGCAAATATGCCAGTGTAATAGGGGATATGTATTACGACCATTATTTGTCGGCTCAATGGGACGAATATTCAGAATTCACCAGAATACGCTACGAAACCCGGAACACCTTCATGGCATGTCGAGGCGCACCACTTTTGAATCAAATTGGGAACTGGCCGTGATTAATCAGAAGTGTGGATATTTTGAATTTAACCAGGAATTCAGGCAGTTTTGCCCGGATTTGCAAATGTATGTGAAAAATAATTTTGAAGTTGAACTTTTTATTCAGGATCCAGTTTAAATGATAAATGCTGATAATTTATTATCGGCTTAACTCAAAAATTAAACTAATGAAACATGAACTTGAAATAATGCTTTTTACAGGAATAAAAAAGGCTGTCAGTAGATCAGGGGCAGGAATACTTTACTACATGGTTTTGAAAAGATTTGAAATTATTTACCAGGCCTCTCTCTCCAGACTTTCACCGGTACTATTTGTTAAGCGCCGTTACAAAAAGATTTATGGCAGAAGCATCAAACTACGGAAACCGGAAACATTTGATGAAAAACTGTTATGGTTAATGTTATATTGGAAACATCCACTGAAAACTGAATGTGCTGATAAATATACAATGCGTTCGTATGTGGAGCAGAAAGGCTGGGGACATATATTGCCTGAACTACTGGGTGTTTACGAAAACAGCAGTGCTATCGATTATGATACATTACCTGATAAATTCGTGTTGAAATGCACGCATGGATGTGGTTTTAATATTATATGCACTAACAAGGAGGAGTTTGTTAGAGATGATGCAAAAACCAAACTCGATAAATGGATGAAAATTGATTATAGTAAAGTTGCAGGTGAACTTCATTACCATTCGATGAAACCCCGGATTATAAATGAGAAATTTCTGGATGATCTTGCCGGTGAACTTCCAGTGGATTATAAAGTTTTTTGTTTTGACGGAAAAGTCCACTGTACCCTAATTGTTCAGGAACGAAAAATAGCTAAACATCAGGCTGTGTTCGATTATTATGATCGGGAATGGAAAACCAAACTGCCATATTCCCACTCTAGTTTGCGTGCTGACCGAAACGTTGGTAAACCAGCTGCTTATGATGAAATGCTTGAAGTTGCTGAAGTTTTATCAAAACCCTTCCCCTTTGTGCGAATGGATTTCTACGACATAAAAGGTAAGGCGATACTTGGTGAAATGACCTTTACACCATCAGGTGGCATCGATAAAGGATTTACTGATCTGTGTCAAAGCACACTTGGCAATTTGATAAAATTACCACCAAAAATTTTGTAAAACTTGTAAAGCAACTAAAAGTAATTCTGAAAGTTCTATTTTAACCCACTTTGCAGCTATCCGGACAAATATAATTGCTTTTCAATAAGTTGGCAATTTTCGAGTTCCGATTTGTGTACTACAGATTTTTTCTTTACAAAGGGTGCGTACTTGTATTTTAGTGCGTCATAAAGAGCTTGGA
>JBBSDC010000044.1:0-25921 GCA_038249705.1 Bacteroidales bacterium
ACCTACAAAAAATATAATGAGTGCAAGCAGCATCATTACTTTGGGAACTTCAAAAATAAAGAAGCGGATGGTTTCGGTAAGATGTGTTCCGGCGGTTAAACCGAATGCATTATTTACGAGTTTGTCAGTCAGCCACTGGAGGTTGTGGTAAAGCAGAAACCAAACAGGCAGAAGCAGTAAGGGTAGAAACTTGCTGATGCTGGTATTACGGCGTAATAGACTGTTGTCAGGCACTACAGTTTGTGGCTTTAAGAGATTTATCCTCAAGGAAAGAATCAAACAGAAGTTTAGCCTGTTTCCAGTTTTCCTGGTTAATGCAGTACTTTATGCGCGGCGGGTTAATTTCACCCTGAATAAGACCCGAAGCTTTTAACTCTTTCAGATGCTGGGATAAGGTGGAGAGGGCAATTGGAAATTCTTCGGCTATGTTCCCACTGTAACAACAATCCTGTTTCGACAGGATTTCGAGTATTTTAATACGGGCGGGATTTCCCATCGCTTTTGCGAAACGGGCCAGCTTAACCTGGTTTTCAGTATAAGGTACTTTCATCTTTTATTTTGTATTTCGCAAAAATACGAAATATATAGTTTGCAATATTTTTTTTTCTAATGCTGAATCTCTGAGAAATAAATTTGACCTGATAGTGGATTGATCTGGTTGGGCGAAAATATCCGTGTTTGTCATAAACTGAAATACCAGAAAAGTGAGAATTATGCAAAAGATATGTGAAATTATGTAATGATTGAATTCCTCAAAATAAGCACTTTTGAATATTGCTATTTAGATGCAGGCATGAAGTACAAAATATTTTATTGATGGTTTTATTGTGCAGAAAATCAAATGCTTGCTAATCCTTTAAACCTTAATTTTATGGAAACTGAAAAAGATATAAATGCAAAAATTTTGGCAGTAACCTTAAAAATTCAGTCGGAGCATCCGGAATTGGCGGAGCTTTTAACAGAAATGCCAGTTACAATACCTAATGAAGATAGTCCGGAAATCAATGTAAAAGTGTTAAATGATTACTATGAATCATTGAAAAACATTTTGAAAAAATATGCCTGAACAGGAATCAGGTAATTTGTATTTTGTCAAAAATATGGCTTTTGATGCAGCGAAGCGGTCTCAAGAGCGAAGCGACCCACTGATATTCTGTGTGTTAAACCTTGTTAAAGAATCATTCGATGAAAGCTTTATCAGAAAGTGAAATATCAAAAATGCTGTTGGTTAAATGTAAGGACTGGCAACTTAAAGGTAGCTATATTAAAAAAGATTTCAAATTCACGACTTTCGTGGAAGCTTTTTCATTTATGACTGCTGTTGCCTTAAAAGCCGAAAAGATGGACCATCATCCGGATTGGAGTAACGTTTACAATAGTGTAAATATCAATCTAAGTACACATGATGCCGGGGGTATTACCAAACTGGATTTTGAACTGGCAGAGGCTATCGATAGTATTTTTATCATTTATCAAACCACTGCTTAGCTTACCAACAAAGATGATTGACATGTTTTCAATCATCAAAAAATAATTATGTGGTATTGATTATTTACTATCAATACGACTTTTGAAGTTTTGATTTTAACCGACTTGGTTTAGTGATCAGGTATACTAATTAAGGTTTCTTTGCAGGAGGAGAATTAAGTGGAGCTCCAACAGCTATATCACAGCGATGGTTTGGCTGCCCATGAGGAGGATTTAGACCTACAGTTGCTGGCATAGGTGTAGTTAGTGGAACTGTTTTAACCGGCGCAGTTTGGGGAAGGGTTTGAGCCGGAGTTGTTTGAGTATGAGGCTGTAATTTGAGCATGGATTGTTCCGATTGAGTTGCCGGTTTAGCGCCCACAGGAGCAGTTAGCGGAGCTCCCACAGCAATGTCGCAGCGATGATTTGGCTGGCCATGAGGTGGATTTAACATGGTTGTTGCCGGTGGGTTTTGATCGGGTGTTGAAACCATTGAATCTGCCGTAACTGCTTGCACAGCGGGTAATGTCTGTAAAGCTTCGGAACCGGTAGCAGGAGTAGTAACTTTATTAGGTTCAGCTGTAGGATTGCAGGCAGTAAAAAATCCAGCTGCGATGATTGAGAAACAAATGAGCATATATTTCATAAGAGAAAAATCAGGGTTGTTAACTAAGTCCGTTACTATTACAAACAATAATTACGGACTAAAGTTCTCTGGGAAAGGCTTTCAGTGGTAAATTGCGGAAAATGTCCGAAGTGGGCAAAAGCTAAAACAGAGGTTAATCATCGGATACATCCGATTAGCCCGGAATTTAAAATCTCCTTTTTATTAATCCGAAGTTTGGTTTTCAATTTTCAATTTTCACATTAAACGCACTATCAAAAGTTAATAAGGCATCTGTACTTTGGCCTTCTATAATTAAACCTTTAATTTTAGGCGACTTGCCTGTTTGAACTAGATCAGCCAATTGCTTTTCGGTAAGTAATTTCCCATATTGCTCAAACAGTACTTTAAAGGTGCAGCCGCTTTTATACTCGCTGCATCCGTATGCTGTTCTGCCTTTGAGCATGGTTCCTTTTTTGCACTTCGGACAGGTAACGGTTGCCATATCAACAGGTTTTGCAACACTCTTTTTCACCACAGGTTTCTTTGATGCGGGCACGGTAGCCTTTTCTGCCTTTTCAGGTGTTTTTTCTTCCACTACAGGTTCAATGTCAATCATTTGCTTCTGTTCCTGCTTAACTTCTTCCACCAATTGCGATACCATTACTTTCATCTCATCCAGGAAGTCTTTGGGGTCATATTCGCCTTTTTCAATCAGGCGTAATTTGCGTTCCCATATTCCGGTGAGTTCGGCCGACTTCAGCAGTTCGTTTTGTATAGTGTTTATCAGTTGAATACCTGTTTGCGTAGGTACAAGGTTCTTTTTTTCGCGTACAACGTAATTCCGTTTGAAAAGTGTTTCAATAATGTTGGCGCGGGTTGAGGGACGTCCGATTCCATTCTCTTTCATCAACTCGCGAAGTTCTTCATCCTCCATTTGCCTGCCCGCTGTTTCCATCGCTCGCAGCAGTGTAGCTTCGGTATGGATTTTTGGTGGCTGAGTCTGCTTTTCGAGCAGGTCAGGGGTATGCGGTCCCTGCTCTCCCTTTACAAAATTGGGCATTACTTGCTCCTGTATGGCTTCGGTATCCGGATCTTTTTCAGTTTCTTTTTTAGGGAAAAGCACCCTCCAGCCATCTTCCAGAATCACTTTGCCGGTAGCTTTAAACTCATGACAGCTCACAACTCCTGTAACTGTAGTGTTCGACACAATACAGTCGGGATAGAAAGCCGCAATAAACCAGCGGGCTATAAGGTCGTAAACTCGTTTTTCCTCCAGCTGTAATCCCGAAGGCCTTATTCCCGTTGGTATTATGGCATGGTGATCGGTAATTTTAGCATCGTCGAAAATCTTTTTACTTTTTCGTATGGCTTTTTCAAGAAGCGGTGCGGTGAAGTTGGCGTATGGTTCCATTCCCTTCAGTATCCCTGCAATTTTAGGATACATATCGGTTGGCAGAAAGGTAGTATCCACACGCGGGTAGGTTACCATTTTTTTCTCATAAAGAGTTTGGATATACTTCAGCGTGTCGCCGGCTGTAAAGCTGAACTTTTTATTGCACTCCACCTGCAGGGATGTAAGATCGAACAAACGGGGTGGGGCTTCATTTCCTTTCTTCTGTTCGAATGATACAATTTCGAATAGCGTATTTCTGATTTCCTCAATTATTTTTGAAGCATCTTCAACTGTATCGAAGTGGCCTTTGGCGGAAGTGAAGATAACATCGCGGTAGGTGGTTTTTATTTCCCAATACAGTTTTGGGATAAAGTTCTGAATTTCCACGAAACGGCGAACAATAAGTGCCAGCGTGGGTGTTTGTACCCTTCCGATGGAAAGTACTCCTTTGCCATTGGCGTATTTAAGTGTATAAAGACGGCTGGCATTCATTCCGAGCAACCAATCGCTGATGGCACGGGCATTACCGGCGGCATAAAGCCTGTCGAATTCTTTTCCGTCCTTGAGTTTCTCAAATCCTTCGGTTATGGACTGGTCGGTCATGGAGGATATCCAAAGGCGCCTGACAGGTTTTTTGCATTCGGCTTTGGTAAGCACCCATCGTTGGATAAGCTCTCCTTCAATCCCGGCATCACCGCAATTAATAACCTCACTGCAATTTGCCACCAGAGTTTTAATAGTCTCAAACTGCTTTTTTACCCCGTTATTATCAATCAGTTTGATGCCAAACCGCGGTGGGATCATTGGTAGCATGTTCAGCTGCCATTGCTTCCAATAAGGCGTATAATCTTCAGGGTTTTTAAGGGTGCAGAGGTGTCCGAATGTCCAGGTAATCTGATAGCCGTTGCCCTCGAAGTAGCCGTCCTTACGATTACCGGCCTGCAGTAAACGTGCTATTTCTTTCGCTACGCTAGGCTTTTCGGCTATGCAGAGTTTCATATATCGGCTGTGAGATTCAGTTTCCAAAATTAAACAAAACCGGAGAGAAAAGAATCATAAAGAAGTACAGAGATACGAGGGCTCCGCAAAATAATGATAAAATAGTATTAGTCATGCGAATACAAAAATGATCCGAAGCAATGATCTGGAAAGGTTAAACTCTGGTGAGTTTAACCCTGGCTGATATACACTGAAGCCGCTTATTTTACTGTGGTTAAAATTTTTAAAATTGAGTTGAGAGCTGCATTAAACGAAGGGAATATGCAACATCACGAAGCTGGACATTCGCGTGGTGGTAATGTTTTTTATTTTATAAATTGCACCCTTATAAAGTCAATCATCGCCTGATTAATTTCTCCATTCATGTTTTCATTAAAATCTTCCAAAGAAATTGAAATAACGTGTTCCCCTTCTGTTAACGGAACTTTCAAAGAATTACTAAAACCCCAGTTTGACCATTCTTCTTTACCCCGCTGAGGAAAAACAACCGCATTAATTGGATTATTATCCACCGATAATGTACGGATAGCGCATTTGTTTTCGGTATTGGTCGGGCCATTTCCATTGGCATAGCGAAAATCGATGGAGTACAAACCATCTGTATTGACCTGCACTTTAAAATATACAGCTTTGTTTACAGTTTTACTAATTTCGATAAAACCATCTCCCGCATAACCTTTGTAAGTGTGATCAGATTTTTCAGCTACATTTTCAGCCTGAATAATTTGCACGTACTTTTCATTCACAACTGTCAACGGTTCGGAAGCAAAGGACTCAAGATTGTTCTTATCAAAAGCTATCACCTGGAATTCAGTATAAGCTCCCGGCTTTACTGAGATTGAAGTTTTAGTGGTAGTTTTAAAGATCTTTCCATTAGCAAGGATTTTATAGCTGGCTGCATTTGCAACAGGCTGCCATGTGATTTTTTGATTTTCGTATTTCGCATTGGGCGCAGGCAAAGTAAAAAGCACCGGTTTCTGATTGGTAATGGAAGTATCAGGCTGTTGATTATCCAGTTCAATACGGATTATATGTTTCCCCGAAAGCGTTT
This sequence comes from Bacteroidales bacterium, assembly GCA_038249705.1. GTDB lineage: Bacteria > Bacteroidota > Bacteroidia > Bacteroidales > UBA4417 > UBA4417. The sequence continues at coordinate 5,518 of JBBSDC010000044.1, forward strand.
CCGGAATTTCGAACGATATAGTTTGCTTACCGTCCAATTCAAATGAAGCGATACGGCTTCCATATCCATTAAGTTCAATATCCAGAATAGCATTCCGGTAGTTGAAATTTGTCAGGGTACGTTTGCCCTTTAAAGTTTTTGGCACAAAAGGTTTAAATTCCAGCCTCCCATCCTCAAACCTGATGCCAAATAAAACCTTATGAATAATGCTGATATTTCCGGATAAACTCCATAGCATAATACTTGAGTTGATTTGCGTGCCGTTAAAGTCTCCCGTTTCGGCTACAAAATTTTCTTTATTAGTAAGAAACAAGGCCGAAGGACGGTAAATAGCACTTATACTTTCCATCACTGACTTTTCATTATTTACTTCTGCAGCCGCCCACAACCAATAAGTTTGTACGAAAGGCCAAATGGCATTGTTATGATATGGCGGAATATTGGGAATTTCGGGATAAATGCATGGTATACCAAATGAAGTTACCGGTGTATTGGAAACAATTTGTTTGGCCCTTGCTTTGTCGGCAATCCCGAACAATACACAAAGTGCTTCGCCTAATGCTTCTGATTTTGGTGATACAATCTTGAAATTCCTTCCATAAAGATACTGAGCATAATACCCTTTCTCCGGGAGCCATAAATAGGTATTGATTCCGGTTTTGATGCTTTCGGCTATCAGCTTGTGTTTTTCGGCAACCTGATTCTGATTCAGGGCTGCTGCCATTTTTGAAAGAATTATATTGGCTTGAAAATGAACTGCATTTGTACCAAGGCATTCGCTTTCGAAAATATCAGCCGGTTGCATCCATTTTGGATAGGTTTGTTCGCGCCAGTCAAGGAAAGATGATTCACCTTTTATCATTCCGGTTACAGGATCGTAAATGGTCGCAAGATCAGCTTCAATTGAATTTTTGATGATCTGATAAGCCTGTTCCATCCAGTTTTTATTGCCTGTGACTTTGTATATTTCCCATGCCGCAATTGCCCAAACCATTCTATCGGTGCTGGCAGGCCAGGCTCCGCCTGTTCCTGTGTCCTGTATTATTTTTTCGCTTTTATTCACTTTGCGCATCAGGCTGTTCATTGCAACTTTCGGCTGCAGATATGCCATAGAGAGAATGATGCTGTAACTTACATCTCTGGTCCATACACCACTCCATTCCTTGCCTGTACGAAATGTGCTATCGGTTTCAATGGCTTTCAGCATTTCTTCGAGTGACATATTGTAAATAGCGTCCGACAACACAAAATCGGAATTGTATTGAGGTAAAGCCGAAATGTCTTTTGATAATTTCCATTCAGCATCTGTATGCTTTTCATCCGATTGTTTATTCAGAATTAAAGTTGTTTCATAAATCTCGTCACCATCCGTGTCCTTAAGAGTAAGGTCAGGATTATTTTTCAGATTATTAAAATCCCATATCAGTGGCGCCGATCCCCCGGCAATATAAACCCCGTTAAAATCAGACTGATATAATTTTTCGCCGTTATAAAGCGTATAAAAACCTTTTTCTTTGAAGGCTTTAAAAATTTGCCTCATATCAAGACGAACTGTCCAGCGGGTATTAGGCGCCAGACTAATCCCTTCAGCTACCGGAATTGTATGATTGTATTGTTTTCCAAATGATACTGTAGTTGTACACTCACCATTTTCGGGTTGCAGAGTTACAAGGTGATCCTTGCCCGAAATCATTTCATTATCCTGCAAATTAATACTGAATTTGAAGCTGATTGTCGGACTGTACTTATCAGCCCCCGGGCTTCTGTAATTGGAAGTCATTTCAGTTGCCGAAAATGCCTCAGCCTTGGAACCGGCTTGCTCAACTCTGTTAGTATAAATACTGTATGCCTCGGATTTATAAATTGCCCTTTCGCCGGATTGTGCAAATACAAGGGTTTGTAATGCACAGAATATCACTGACATGTAAAAATTTATTGAAGTCATTTAGTTATTTTTTAATTTCAATGTCGGTAGGAGAGCCATTATCCGATAATTTAATCCAGCAGGTATTCGTAATTTTATCCCAACTCCAAACAGCTTTTTCAGAGATTTCGTACCAGCTATTTTCTAGTTTTTCAAAACTAACTGATTTCAGTTTAGTTGATTTTACAGAGATTGCCTGCGGAGCTTGATCCAGATGTATTCTGATTCCAAAATTTCTGTGTGCATCAGGATTACTTCCGCTTTCTAACTGAGAATTGATACTCAGATTCCAAACTTCTTTTGATGATTTGCACTTTACTTCTGTTCTTCTGCAACTATCTTTTTTGTAATTATTGGTTTCACCATCGTCTTCGTAAAGCATAAATGTTGCAGATTGGCCGGCCATAGCAGGGAATACTTCGAACCAAACCGGTGCATTCTTCTTTTCGCCTATATATTGCATTACAGGCATTGTTGGAATAACCGAACCTTGTTTTACAAATACGGGCGTCGTTCCCAATGTTACCGGATAATCAATCCATTGTTTGCCCTGGAATCTGGTTTGTGAATGATTAAAATCAATCCATTCTCCCTCAGGTAAATATATCTTTTTTGATACAGCACCTTTTTCCATAACCGGAGCTATCAGTAATTCTTTTCCAAAGAGAAATTGTGAATTTAAATTGAATGTTTCCGAATCGTCCGGATATTCGATCATCAAAGCTCTCATAAGTGGCAATCCGTTGTCGAATGCCTGCCGTGCATACGTGTAGATATATGGGAATAACTGGTATTTCTGTTCTATGGCTTTTTTACATATTACTTCTGCTTCAGTTCCGAAAAGCCAGGGTTCAACTGCATTGTTACCTTCGTGGTGGGCGCGGCTGATTGGATTAAAAACTCCAAACTGCAGCCAACGAACATATAATTCGCTCATGGCCTCATAGTCCTTGATATCACCGCAATATCCGGAAATATCGCAACTCCAGAATGGGATTCCTCCTATACCGGCTGATAATGCTACCGGAATCTGGGCTTCCAGTTTTTTCCATCCGTCCATAACATTGTTGCCATCGCCTGAATCGCCTGACCAGCCAAAGGTGTAACGCTGCATTCCGGCAAAGGCAGCCCGTGTCATTTGAAAAATTCGCGTGTTGGGATTTCGTTTTTCGAATTGTTCGGTTACAACCTTGTCCCATGTAAGTCCATACACATTGTGAATTTCATCATGCATTCCCAAATGATGTTTCATAAACAGCCTGTCGGAACTTTCTTCATTGCTCCATGCAGGTTCGCCCATATCGGTCCAGAAACCGCGAACACCATCATCAATTGCTTTCTGCTGACAGGCTCCCCACCAATCGGCAACCTTTGGATTTGTAAAATCCACTACACCACAGTTGCCACCCCATGGCCAGGGCATATCATACGTTTTTCCGGTTCGGATATCTGTCGCGAAATAGCCCGACGAATCTGCTTCCTTCCATTGCTTTTTGTTGGCTTGCGAAATCACAGGATCCTGTGAAACAATCACTTTAAACCCATTAGCTTTCAGATCGGCAAGCATTTTTACCGGATTGTCATAATTGCCTTTACGCCATTCGAAATCCTGTAAATGCTCTGTCCAGCCTATATCCTGGTAAATAATATCGCATGGAATCCGGCGGTCGCGATACCCCTTGGCTATTTCGCGGGTGAGCGTTTCGTTGGTGAGCAAGCCACGGCATTGCGAGAAACCCAGTGCCCATGCCGGCGGCATTATTGGTTTTCCGGTTAGTTCAATATACCGGCTGATAATCTGCTTATACGTGGGGCCAAAAATGAAATAATACATCATCTCTCCGCCGGGAGCTGAAAATGAGTAATAGTTTGCCGATTCTGCGCCAAAGTCAAATTCAGTTTTATAAGTATTGTCAAAATAAATACCATAACCTGCGCTACTCATGAAAAAAGGAATGCTTTTGTACAAGGGATCTTCATTTACATCGTAACATGGTTTATCGCTGTTCCACATTTTGAAACGGCTGCCAACTCTGTTGAGTGGCCCGTTTTTTTCGCCAAGACCATAAATTCGTTCTCCCGGCCGGAGAGTTTTATAACTTGACATTTTTAATGAATCCTTTTCGAAACCCCTGTTTTGGAAATCTTCCATCAGCAGTTTCTGATATTTGTCGAAAATCCGAATTTGAAAGGGTGATTTATTAATCCTTACAATCAAATCGCCGGTATATATTTCATAACTCTGTGGTTGCTCCGAAATATTGAGATTTTCAAGTTCATTTCCTGTTTTGATTACAGCAAATGATTCATTATTCCGTTTAAAATCATCGTGGTCGTACCATATTTTCAGGATGCCGGAACTTATTTGTTCCAATTGTACTTTTATATTGTTCTCGCAGCTGAAAATCACTTTGTTGCCCTGTAAGGAATAGGAAACGCAATTGCCTGGCGTAGATTTTTCCCGGGCATCCGCTTCAGATATCATCAGTGCAGCAAAAAATATAAATGGAATAATAAACTTATACATCAGGCTTGGGTTTTTTATCTTGAACAGAACAAACTCTGTACTACGTTTTTAACTTATTAAATCTATGACTGCGTAACAGCAGGTATTTAGTATTCCACCACAATCATACTCCAGTATTTTAATTCAGGCAGTATAAAGCTTACCTTATTCCCGCTTTGAGCAAAGTTTATGGAGCGTGATGCTGCCCCGTTAATATCAGGCGAAGCCATCCATATTTTTTTAACTGCTGCATCACTTGCAAGCAAAAGCTGAGCATCTTTTATAAGGGCCGGTGCTATCTGGATACCTGTATTATCGCGCCAGCTGGTAGTTTTTGAGTACTTAAAATTAATAAGATGTATTATTTGGCTACTTCCCACTCTTTTGCCAAAGCAAGCAACATTTCCCTGGTTTCCAGGCCATTTTGCTATTGATATTTTACCATCCATAGAACTTACAGAAACATCATTGAAAGCACCGCCATCACGAAGCAGATTTTGATATGCGACAAGGAAATCATAATATGTAGTAAGTGCTTTTTTCAGATCATCCTTCATGTTGAGGTTATCATTCGGAAAATATTCCTTGCCAAGCATATGCTCGCCTAACTCCAGATGTGCCCCGCCAAAGGCGAAAATTACAGCGTTGGTCATTAGCACCGATGGGGTGTTAAAATAGCCCTTGTTATTGGCCATGTCATAATTCATATAAGCAGCCAAAACTGTATTCTTGGTATTATTGCTATAGGTGTTGTTCTGTTTTATAATATTTGCCAGATCGTTATAACTGTCGGAAGGACTCCATACTTCCGTATAAAGGAAATCGCTTGAAGCTTCGGCAATTCCCTGCTGCCCATATTGAGCAACCGCGTTCATCACTATATCCTTCTGAGGCTCATCAGCCTTTATTGCATTGATAAAAGGTTTAAATGTTTGAGAAAGATTTAGGAAAGTTCCGTCGTATTTGTAGCGTGCCCCCCGGTCACCAAGCTGGTCCATATGAAAGCCATCAAATGCCAGAAATTGGTATACCTTTTTATTTTCAGCCTCAATGTACTGCTGCCAGAAAGCATTTGAAGGATCGAGCATATAAATATTGCTCAGAAAAGGCGAAGAAAGCGCATGAAAATCAAGGTTAGTATGCGTGTTATCCTTATATATATACCATTCCTTCTGCACTCCGTCGGCATCAGCATTCTCCCATGCTCCATAAATAAGGTTATAGAACATAGCTTTCATATTAAAGCTGTGTGCGCTGCTGATATATTTCTGAACAGTATTGAAGTAAATATCCCTGTTGGCAATATCCTTCCAGGAATTTGCCGGGCTTGCGTTTATTATGGGTAGAGGCATATGGTGTTTGTTCTGCCAGTCGTAAAACTGAAGTCCGTTGATATGATACCTGTTAAGATTGCTGATTACGGTGTTTATTTCATCATCATTTAACTGTGAAAAATTGGATAAGAACCCATACCGCGGGAATTTTTTCCAGCTTGATGAAACATCAATTCCAATGGTTGCATAAATTGTTTCAGTACCATTTTCTGTGGAAAATACTTCGGCAATATATCCTGTGAAATCTGTTGTTGGTGTTGCCCATTTCCACGAAGAGCCTGTAATTGCTGTTTCTGAAAGTATTGTATTTAAATATTTGTACCTCACTTTTGCCGATGCAGGAAGCGTGGAAGTGTTGATGGTAAAATTTACTTCGTCACCTGGGTTGTAAGCAGCTTTATCAATTGCGATATTCACCCCGTTGTATGATGGTGTAGCCTCATTAACCGGAGGAACCGGTGGGTTTGAAGTTGAATCATCATCCGGCTTTTTACAACCAAAAATCAAGCTTGCAACCAAAACAAGTAAACAAAGTAACCGTATGTTCATTTTTCAAAATTTTAACTGCGGAAATGGTACGAATTTATCTTTCGGAAGTGATAACTATAAGATTCGATTCCCGGGTTTTTACTTGTCGCATTGATTTAAGAAAAGGAGGGCTGCCTTGCATTCGGCAGCCCTGCCAATTCACCAACCCAACCCTCATTTTTTACCAGCAGTACTCAGCGTTAATGTTTCAATGTTTGCTGTTATAACATAATTACCATCAGTGGTGATACTCCATTTGTTATCATCGGATGCCCCGCCAACGTGCCTGTACATATGGGTATCATCAGTGCGCATATACATATCCTGACCCCAATCGGTATTGCGGTTTACAGGGAATTTATATTCGCCTGTTACCATAGGGCCTGAGTATGTAAATATACATCCGTCGGTTGCATCTTCTGTAAGTTCTATAGCCTTGTCAATACTCCAACCAATCGGGGTGGCACTGCCAACCATGAAAAGCTTGGTTCGCGCCAGCGAAATTGTATTGTCCATCAGGTTTAGCGTAATTATATAGTGGCCTTTCTTTGCAATTGTCCATTTATTATCATCAGGATCACCACCATGGTGAAGGTACATGGTTGAATCAGAAAGTTTCATATACATATCCTGGCCCCAATCGGAGTTTTGGTTCACCGGGAATTTAAAATCACCGGTTTTCATTACACCTATATAAGTAAAAATATAGGGGTTATCCGGATCCTGGATAAGTTCGGTTGAATTACTGATATCCCATCCATTAGGGGTTGCATCACCTACCATGTACATTTTATCATAAGGAGGCTGATCAAGTTTAACGGCTGATGTAGTAAGATCGAGCAAGCGGACAGTAATCTTATAAGCCGAAGCTTCTGTTATTGCAAATTTATCATCAGGTTGGCTGTCGTCTGTGCGATATATAATATGAAAGTCGTCGGTTCCAAGGTTGTACGATGGCAATAGCTCACCTAAAGCAGTAATGAATTTGTAGCTTCCGGTTCCTAATGCACCTTTAAAAACAAAAACTGTCGGATCGTCAGCATCAGGAGTTAAAGCTATTGCTTTACTGGCATCCCATCCATTAGCGGTGGCATCGCCCAAAATATACAAGGTTGTGCTTACAGGTTCAAAAGGCGTTACTTTGATGGCAATTACCTGCGATATTTGCTGAGTAGTGGGCAAATCATATACTGTTGAGACTATTCGTGCCTCAAGATTGAAAACTACGCCGGCAACCGCTCCATATTCTTCGAGCAGACTGCTGTTTAGCTGAGCAACAGAAAAGGATTTTGCATAAACGGCTTTACCCATATCGAATACCTGTGGACTGGCAAAGTTGTTTCCTGCTTTATCAATTTGCAAAATATACGAAATGGAAGCTCCGGTTCCATTATTTGTTCCGGTTGTCCAATTAAAAGTAAGAGCTACATCAGCATCTTTTTTCTGCGACAGAACTATGTCGGCGGATGATGATGAAATAGCAAGTTCTCCGGCCAGTTCAATATCGGTTATTTCTTCTTTCTGGCAGGATGAAAAGAAGATCAGCATTCCTGAAAGGACAATTGTTAAAATCCGTCTGACTGCAGATTTCAGTTCTTTTATACCTTTAACAGCAATCGTGAATAGGTTATGTTTGTTCATCTCGTTCGATTTTTTTCTTATGAAAATTAAGTTAAACCATCTCTGTTTTAATACCCGGAATTCTGAGTAAGATTTGGATTTGCATCACGTTCTTTTTGTGGTATAGGGAAAAGGAGGTGTTTCTGACTCATGTTTGATTTACCAATCGAATGCAGGAAATCAATACCATAAGCTCCACTGTTAACACGCACCAGGTCGAACCAGCGCTGGCCTTCAAATGCAAGCTCAATTCGTCGTTCATGAAGCACTTTTTCGCGGAAAGCATCTTTTGACAAACCTGAAACTGCTGTTAATCCTGCCCGTGAGCGCACGTCGTTTAGAGGGGTTTCGGCTTCCGAAGTCCTTCCGAGTTCATTCAATGCTTCGGCTTTCATCAACAGAACATCAGCGTAACGCAGCACCGGGAAATTCATCGGGCTGTTATCATAAGATGGTGAAACAGATTTGGATACAATAAATTTACGCAGATTGTAATTTGTCATCGAATAGGATTTCTGATAGTCTTTGCCATCAAACTGAGGGCCGCCTTCATAAAAAACAGTCACATCTTTTCTCTGATCACCGGCTTCGTATGAATCAATGAATTCCTGGGTTGGCTGATTCCATCCCCATCCACCAGCTGCCAAATCTGATCCCCGTGGTCCTGTAAATGTGCTGAGCCATGAAGCCTGGTTTTCATTCGACCAGAAATCATAGCCTCCATTACTTGCATATTGAACCTCGAATAACGATTCAACCGTATTTTTATTTGAAGGATCGAAGTTGCTTGCGTAGCTAGGGTTAAGCGCATAACCCAAAGTAGCTGTTTCATTGCAATGTTCAACTACCAGTTGCCAGTTGCCAAGTGTGAGGTGTACTTTAGCAAGCATTCCTTCAGCCGAGCCTTTCGAAGCACGACCCAAATCAGATCCACTATAGCTTTCACGGGCAGGTAAAAGTTCAATTGCCTTGGTAAAATCAGATATAATTTGATCATAAACCTCTGATTTAGAAGTGCGGAAAGGACGAAGATCGTCGCCAGGTTCTACCGGCATAAGCACTAACGGAACGTCACCAAAAAAACGGACTAAGATAAAGTAGTACTGTGCCCTTAAAAAATAGGCTTCTCCTAAAACTCTGTTTTTAATGGATTCACTGATTGCCATACCCGGAACTTTTTGCAATATAATGTTGCACCTGAGGATTCCCGGCCATGGACCACGCCATAGATCGAGTACTCCCTGGTTGTCAGTTGTAGTTACAAAATTAGCCTGGTCCTGTGTTTCCTGGCCATCGGAACCGCCACCTGCACCAACAATGCTGTTTCCAGCCATTATATCCGGTGTCCACAATCGCAAATTGTAAAGTTTTGGCCATTGCAACGGCTGGTAAGCGCCATTGATAGCCGCAATGGCATCAGCTTCTGTTTGATAGAAGTTTTCGGTGTTAACCGAGTATTCCGGCGATTTTTCCAGAAAATCCTTGCTACACGAAACGAAAAGTGTAATGAAAAGGACAAGTGAGATATATATTTTGATTTTCATTTGATTGCGTATTTAAAAGATTAGAACCCAAGGTTAATTCCAAAACTATAAGTGGCAGTAACCGGATACACATTGTTATCAATTCCACTTGTGCCTACTTCCGGATCAAAACCTGTATATTTTGTAAATGTGTGAATGTTGAGTCCGGAAGCATAAACTCTTACGGATGAAAAATGAGCTTTTTTAATCCATTCAGTTGGCAAGGTATATCCTAAGGTTAAATTCTTAATTCTCAGATATGAGCCGTCTTCAACATACCGGTCGCTAGGTCGTGTATTTTTATTCGGATCATTGAAAACAGCCCTTGGCATTGAATTGCTGGTGCCTTCACCCGTCCAACGGTCGAGTGTTGCAGTGGTTTGGTTTTGTGCAACGGACATTGCTTCGGTATAGAGGCGGTTGGCATTAAAAATTTTATTACCCGCAACTCCCTGCAGGAATACACTCAGGTCGAAACCTTTGTAAGCAAATGAGTTGTTGAGTGCGAATATAAATGATGGATTTGGATTACCGGTGAAAGCACGGTCGAGGTCATTAATAATTCCATCATTATTCAGATCCCTGAATTTGATATCGCCTGCCGAAGTTCGGCTGTACGGATCGTTACCCGGAACCTGAACAGCATGATTATCAACTTCGGACTGTGTTTGGAAAATACCATCGATAATGAATCCGTAAAACTCGTTAACCGGATGCCCTGCCTGAATAAGAGCGAGATTGTAGTTTAAACCAATGCTCCCGCTTGTCATAGGCACAGTATCATTTAAGCTTTTAACCACATTATGGTTATACGAAAAATTAAACGAAGTGTTCCATGTAAAATTTCCAACCAGGTTCCGTGAATCAATGGTAAATTCTATTCCCTTATTCTCCATTTCACCTGCATTGATATATGGAACATACACATCAGAATAACCGGTTGAAACAGGAACCGACATGGGAACCAGCATATTGTCAGTATTCTTTATATATGCATCAACAGTTACTTCAATCCGCGAATTAAACATCGAAGCATCAAAACCTATGTTTGCCTGTCTTTGTTCTTCCCATTGTACATTTGGATTAGGCATCATTTGCGGAACAACGGCGTTAACAATAGAATTGTTAAAATTGTACCTTATAGTTTGCAGTGCCGAAGCGAATGAGTAATCACCAATTTCCTGGTTACCTGTAACTCCATATCCGGCACGTACTTTCATTGAATTCAAAAAAGTGAGGGATTTCATAAATTCCTCTTCTGAGATGCGCCATGCAAGGCTACCTGAAGGGAACAAGCCCCATTTATTGCCTTCGCCAAAGCGGGAGGAACCATCGTAGCGGACAGTTGCTGTGGCCAGATATTTCCCATTATAATTATAATTCGCTCGTCCAATATAGGATAACAATGACCATGAGTAGGTACTTCCACCTAAAGTTGGCTGTAAAGTTCCGTTGTCCATTTGCTGGGTAAGGTTACTGGCAAAGGATATTTTGGAACCGTTAAGGTAATGGGATTCGTTTTCCTGAGCACTCATACCTGCCATCAATGCGATGTTATGTTTGTCAATCGCTTTTTCGTAAGTAATCATATTATCCCATAGCCAGGTCAGGTTTTTATTGTACCGTTCATACAGGTATGAATTTTCGTTGATACTCGAATTCCAATGGTAGTCAGGTGCCCAGGTGCGTGAGTTCCAGAAATTTGCCTGTAATCCAAGAGTTGATTTTATTTTCAGATTTTTGATAATTTCATACTCTCCGTATAGTGAACCTATAAGGTTATATCCTAAAGTGGAATTATCGACTGTATTAGCCAGGCCAATAGGGTTTACAATATCTCCATCCCACATAGGTTGCTGGATTGGGCCGGAATAATTTCCATTTTCCTGATACAGGGGTTGGGTTGGTAACGCTAACATTGCATTGCGTATGCTATAATTTCCACTTGTTTTATTGTCGTTGTTGAGCGTGAGACTGTTTCCAAATTTTAATTTGTCGAAAATTTTAGTATCACTATTGAATTGTAGTGTCAGTTTTTTATAGCCGGTGTTGGTAACAACTCCATCCTGGGTGAGGTAATTACCGGAAACATACACATTTGTTTTTTCATTGCCTCCCGAATAGGAAAGAGAAAAGTTTTGCATTGGAGCAGGATCGAACATTTCACCCAGCCAATCAGTACCTTCGCCTAAAGAAGCAGGATCGGCATAAGCAGGATTTTGTGGCTGACCAGCATTTGCCATTATCTCATTATGCAGAGCAGCAAATTCGCCTGCATTAAGCATGTCGACAACATGTGTGGCTTTCTGCATGCCAAAAAAGTAATTGAAGGCAAGGTGTGATTGGTCGGCTTTGCCGCGTTTGGTGGTAATAATTACTACCCCGTTAGCTCCTCTTGAACCATAAATAGCAGTTGCAGATGCATCTTTGAGAACCTGCATCGTTTCAACGTCGTTCATATTAAGTGTATTGAGTCCGCTCGAAACAGGAACTCCATCAATTACCAGCAGCGGATTGTTATTATTTATAGTTCCAACCCCGCGGATACGAATAGTTGCATCCGTTCCCGGTGTTCCGGATGAAATAACCTGAACTCCGGCAGCACGTCCTTGTAAGGCATCGCCGACACTGGGAAGTGCCAGTGACTTAATTTCCCTGGTTGATACCAGTGCAATTGAGCCTGTCAGGTCCTTTTTGCGTTGAGTACCATAGCCAACCACAACAATTTGTTCGAGTTGGGTCATTTCAGGCACCATAGTTATATTGAGCTGAGTATTTTCACCCACCACAATTTGCTGCGGCGTATAACCTACCGATGTGAATACCAGAACTGATACTTTCGAAGGAGCCTGGATAGTAAATTGCCCGGCCACATCGCTTATAGTACCCGAGGAAGTGCCTGTAATACCAATGGATACACCAAACAATGGTAATCCATTAGATGCATCCGTTACTTTTCCGGTTACCGAAATTTTTTGCGCCATTATAGTTCCTGAAGCAATAAAGAGAAACAGGAACAGTGCAAAATACCGGATTAAATTTGAACTGTGTTTTTTACTCATTTTGATTAGATTTGGATCATGGGTTAATTAGTTGATTTGAGTTAAATTGATTGTGATTTTTTTTCATTAAGAACGGAGTTCTAAAATTGAAGAAATTGAAATCCGTGAAATATGAGCAGGATGTTTTAGTACTTGTTTTTGGCGTTTCGAAAGCCAAACTTATAAACAAAATTTACCTTTGATTATCAGTATAATTAAAATGTAGTTGCAACAGTAAATGCGAAATTGTAATTAACTGCAAAAGAGTATGGTAGAATAAATATCTGATAAATAAATGTAGTGGATTTATAAACATAAAAAGGAACTCCCTGCATCCGGAGAGCGCCTTCGTATGAAACAGAATGTTCTTTTAAAATCTATTATTTTTTCTGATGACTGGTCAACATCAGTCATTATTTTACCGCAGCTCCGATTAACATTACCCGGTCTTCAAATTCATTTCGGGGGCACACGGCTTTATTTCTGAGTTTGGTTCTGTAATTATATATTGTAGATAATGAATAACGAAGGAAATGTGATATTTTAACACTATCCTTTATCCCAAGCCGAATCAGTGCAAATATTCGTAATTCGGTATTTAGCAATTCACCCTGCTTAAGCTGTGTTTCCTCATTATCCACTAATAAGCTGTTAAACTCTTCCACAAAAGTGGGAAAAAGCTGAAGGAAAGTACTATCGAAATTGGTATAAAATAATTCCAGTTCATCTTCAATAAGCTGTTTTGATTTAATAGCATTTAACAAATCCTGTATTTTGCCGGCTGCAGCGGTTTTATTCAGTAACCGTCGGTAACCATCAAGCTTATCAATATAAAGTGAGCATTGATCCATGTACCTGCCGATATATTCCTCTTTAATAAGGTTTGCCTCAACTAAGGTTTTATTCGTGTTATTAAGCTTATCATTTGTTGACGAAAGTTCATGATTCAGATTATTTAGCTGATCATTGGCACTGCTAAGTTCTTTCCGGGCTGCCGAAAGTTTCCTCATTTGGCGGTAAACCAATACAATGGCAATTAGTAAAAACAGAGTTAAAATACTGATACTTACCAATGATGTTACCAAAAGTTTTTGCCGTGCTTTCGTTTGATTTTGATATGCCTTATCAATAATAGGTAACATTTGCGAAATTTCATACGTCCGCAAACGGGCGTTACAAAAAAGGGCATCTTCGAGCGATCGCCTGATATATTTATAGGCTCTGTCAACATCTCCGTCTTCGTATAGTAAAAAAGCCAGACTTCGTAATGAAATATATTCTTTTGTTGCTGATTGTATATCATAGATGGCCGAAATGGCAAGCCATTTTTGTTGGTGATTCCGATCCTTTTTGCCAATGTAGGCTGAAGCTATGCTATAAGCTATTATTGCTTTTGTATGCACATCGTCCTTGATGGTAGGATAGTAGTTCATCAATAGTGCCAGAGCTTCATCATATTGTTTGCGCACAATAAGTTGATCCGACCTTACCATAACATGCGTAGCTGAATTGGGAGGGTTTACAACCAGCAACGAATCGCGGTAAGCATCAGTTAAATGATTGTACCTGATATTTTCCTGACTCGATACCGTATAATCGGCCATGTAGCCATACACCGTTCTATATATATGGAAATAGTAAGCTTTTAAATCGGGTGTCCGGCTGATATTTATTACGCTCAAAATATCCATTGCCTCTTTATACAAGCCGTTTATTCCCATGATGGCGGCTAAATTCAGGCGGGCATTTGTAAGATTATTCTCATCATTCAGTTTCTCTGCAATTTTTAGCTTTTCCCTGGCATAAGTCAATGCCGAATCCGATTTGTACGATTTGTATTCATCGTATAACTGTCCGCAAATGGCAAATCGCTGTAGGTCGGTGGAGGTGATTTTCAGAAGATCTTTCAGCTTATTGAGTTTTTCTTCTTTTTGATTTGAGTAAATCTGATAATTATCGACAGTTTTATCCAACACTTTTAATAACGAATCCATCTCACTATTCCCAAACAGGAATATTGGTAACAGCGTACAAATCGAGATGATAAGTACTTTTTTAATGCGGGGAAATTGGTTCGTTAAATGAAAGTGTTCATTTTTTGACATGGTACACTGTAAAAATGGAGGTAATGAAGGCGGGGCAAAAATAAACTTTTTTGATGGTTGTGTAATAAATGATGCAATGTTCTTTCTAGGGCTACTTAATATTTTGAAGTGCTGAAAAAAAAATACGTAAGTCTATATTCTATTTTTTTTCTTTTTTCTTTTGTCATGACAGAAAGAACCAACTTAGTGAAGCGATTTCATGAGCTCCTATAAAAATAAACAATGGCGAATAATTGGCCGGTCCTTTCGAAGCAAAATCTGCTAAACTGGGAAAGGCCGTGAGTAAACGCCATCTTATAGGTAATCTTGCATCGGAGCGACCGGCTTTATAATACTTTTCCCTGCCTCACTGCGTTACGCAGGCAGGACTTTTCGTTTTTCACTCACAAAATGCTCCTGTAAAGGTAAAATAAAGAATGTTGTAACGAAAGGACAACTATTTTAAAGCATAAAATTCACATGGTTTAGTTTCTGATTTATTGGAGAAGATGCATTTGGTTTCGTTGGGCGTTCATATTTAATTTTATAGGTTGTTGATTGCGCTAACTCACTGATAAATCTTACAAAAGAGGACTGTGATTCCGGAAATGCAATTACAAAATTGTTGGAAGTAAACATGTGTTGCACTATGCGACCTTCTGAAATTAATTTCGGTGCGTTAAATTCTGCCGGAATGAACGTGTGTTGTGTTATGCCGCTCACTCAATCTTTTGGCGGACTTATTGATTTTATAGAAGTAAACGTGTGTCGGATTAGCGGACAAGCAAATTCTTTCAGTTGATACACTGATCCTACAGAAGTAAACGTGTGTTGCAATAGCGGACAAGCAAATTCTTTTTGCGGATACACTGATCTTATTGAACTAAACATGTATCGCACTGGCAGACGAACAAAAGTTGCAGAAGTAAACGTGTGTTGCTTTAGCGGAAGGACAAATAATTGAGCGAACTTATCGAGCCTGCAGAAGTAAACGTGTGTCGCAATACCGGATAAACAGTTTGCTTTACCGGAAGAACTAATGACGCTAAAGTGAGCATGTACAGAGTTTTTTATTAAGCAATTTCTTTTGCCTGCAATACAATTTAACCAGTAGAGAATACAAGTTGAGCTAACTGAAAGGTTGAAATGAATTTCCAGATAATTCAACTGCTTAAGAATCACAACATAATTTATTTAACGAAGCACTTTGGGTTACCATTTCAAAAACTCTTTACGTTTAGCTGCAATTATATAGGTATGGAATGAATAGTTACGTTTATTTTTTTAATTTTACCAATCAACTACATTACCCTTTAATAATTCGATAATTCGTGACTCAAGCCTTAAAGAAAGACTTATCAGGCTGATTGATTAATATTTCATTACTCAATATGATCTTATGGCTTAAAGCTTACAACTTATATATATTGACAGATAAAGATAAAAAACATTAAAAATATGCGGGATATACTGATGATTGACGATAAGTTTTCAAGATGGCATCCTCTTCTTGAAAATTCTGCAAATCAATTTAATTTTAATGTAACTAATGCCCCAAGTGTTGAAGAAGGGCTGGCAAAACTTAAAGATTATCCGGAAAGCATTGAAGCCGTTATACTTGGACTATCCTTTTCTGACGGGAAAATGCAGGGTATCGAAGGGCTATTGAAAATAAAAGAGATAGATGATTGTATTCCTGTAATTATACTAACGGCCAAGACTGACGATTTGCAGCTTGTTTCGGAATGTATAAGGTTAGGGGCACACGACTATTTTTCGAAACCGAATATTAATCCGGGACTTTTATTTTTACAAATTGAAAATGCAATTCAGCAGTCTATTAATAGGAAAAAGCATCTAAGCCTTGCTAGATTGGCAACCGATAAACATGCAGTAAAGCCGGTGTTTCATTTAAAAGCTCAAAATGACCAACCTATTAAAGTTTATTTTGCTTACAGATTCAATGCAGTGGCATGTGCTTCTTTTGAAAACACGCACGAAACCGAATATTTATGCCAAATGGCCTATGAATGGCATTTCAATTTTCTGAATACCTTGACATTTTATGATTCTGATCTTACTATAAGACTACGATACCTCTATAAACCAGACAGCGATTTTATTGACCCGGTCCTTGTAATTGAATTTGATGCTCAATCGAACGAACAAGCAATCACCCGATTTGAAGAGATACGTCAGGAGTTTGATTTATTTATGCAGGCAAAAAAGGATTTTGGAAAGACGGTTTATTATTTCTCACCTGTAATTGATGAAATTGATCTCAGAAATATTTTGTTTCCTTTTTCTACTAATTCCTTCATTCAGATTACCCCCGAATTTTCCGAATTTACTACTTCTTATGCAAAAAGTATAGGATTTACATTAGCTACAAATGCAATGCAGGGTAAAAAAATTACTCTCCCACCCTTACTAAAACCTGAAATAAAATTAGATAGCTTTTGTGAACAATTATTTCACCAGAGAACAAGAACTATGGTTGAAATAGTTCTATCCCCTGTAAAATTAGCCAGACAAGAAATTGACTATCTGAGGGATTTATTAAACAGTATAAATTCTTATAATATTACAGATATTGAAAAGGAAAAAGCATGTCAAACTATTTTAGCATATTTAAAAACTCCCTCAAAATGCTTTAATGTGGAAGTGTTTGAGGCACAAGAATCAAAGTGTATCGGTAAAAATCTTTTATCAGCTATATCTTCAGCTTTCTTCGAAAGTGCAACCCATGTTAATACTTTTGCTGTTAAAATAAATAAGAATGATATTTTAAAAAAGAATTATGAAGAAAAAACGGGAATAAATTGGAATTCCTTGTATTCGTTAAGCAACATAGTTAACATTTTTAAATTCCCTTACCCATTCTCTACTTCAATACCGGGGATAAGATCATATAATCCTATTTATGGTTTTGTGCCTGATAATATAAGCAAGACTGGGATTGTTGCCGGAATTAAAAATAATAATGGCAGCCATATTCCAATAAAGATTGATGTGGAGGATTTGCGGAAACACCTTTACATACTAGGACAAACCGGAACCGGAAAGACCACAGTCCTTTTTTCAATGATCATGGACAAGATTTTATCAGGGAAAGGAGTCTGTGTTATTGATCCTCATGGTGATCTGCATAAAAAGATATTGGAAAACATACCGGAGCATCGGAGAAAAGATATTATTCGATTTGAACCGGGAAGCATTGATAACAAGATCAGGATAAACCTGCTCGAATATAGTAAAGATAATCCGCAGGAAAAAAGCTTCCTGATTGACGATTTGTTTAATTTCTTTCGTCAGGAATATGATGCGAAAGAAACCATGGGGCCTATGTTTGAGCTATTTATGAAGAATTCTCTACTTCTCTTAATGGATGATGCCGATAATTTAGGTACAATTGGTGATGTTGCCAGTGTTTTTCAGAATACAGAGTTCAGGAATGATTTATTAAGTAAATGCAAGGATAGGGAAGTGGTGGATTTTTGGAAAGAAACGGCTATAAGAATGACCGGAGAAAATAATATTGTAAATATTACACCCTATATCACAAGCAAGCTTAACCAATTACTCATTAACGAATATATCAAACCCATTGTGGTTACTAAAAAAAGCAATATTGATTTCAGAGAAGTAATTGATAATGATAAAATATTGCTGGTATCCCTTCAGAAAGGGAAAATTGGTAAAATCGGAGTCAATATATTAGGGACGATTATATTATCAAGAATCATAAATGCTGCTCTATCCCGCGAGAATATCAATGAAGACGATCGTAAAGACTTCACACTTTTTGTTGATGAATTTCAAAATTTTGTCTCACAATCAATCATATCTGCCATGTCGGAAGCCAGAAAATACAGGCTAAGCCTGGTTTTAGCCAACCAGACATTGGGGCAACTGAATGAGAGTATAAAGCAATCTGTATTGGGAAATGTTGGGAGTACTATATTTTTCAGACCAGGTATCAACGATGTTGATTATATCTTACCTTATTTTACCCCTTACCTGACCAGAGAAAACATGCTAACTCTGCCTAATTACAGATGCATCGGCAGGTTTCAGATTAATAATGCTCTTTCGTTGCCGTTTGTTTTTGATACAATACCACCTGAAAAACATGAATAATACCTATAATGCTGATAATGTGGCAAATGAACAAATAAATCGAAATTTATTTTTTATAGTAAATAAATCTTGTTTATTTAAAAATGTTTTAAATTAGATGCAAATTTATTTTCCAACTAATTAATTAAGAATTATGAAACGACTATTACCCTTTATAATTGTTTCGGTTTATTTCCTGGCATCCTCATATGCCTATTCTCAAAATACGGATGATGCGATTAAAGAGCTGAAAAAACGCTACCCAGTCTTAATGAAGACATATGCAGACAAACTCCAGAGCCTCCAGGTTGAGTACATTGTGGCTATTGATCTGTCCGGATCAATGAATAAAAAGATACCAAATGGAACATCTTCCTATATAGAAGAGGTAAAAAGAGGGATAATAAGTTTCCTGAGTGCAATACCTGATAACTCCAAAATTTCTATTATTGGGTTCGGTGCTACTGTTCGCTGGGTTCAAATACCAACTGTTATAAATGATGCAAACAGATCATCAATTAGCAGAGGCTTAAATGATCTGAAAGCCGATGAAGGATACACTGATTTAAAAGGAGCTGTTAATTTCCTAGAGGAAGGCTGTTCTTCAACAAGCACCATAAAATATTTATTTGCTTTTACAGATTTCAATAATAATCCACCTGCAACCAGCCCATTTTTAAAGACGAGTTGGGAAACCTTGCAACAGAAGTTTGCACTAATCAGTAAAACCTCATTAATTGAGGCATTTGCTTTAAAATTGCCTTTAGAAGCTTCATCTGGCAGAGATCTCCCCAGTATTCGAATTGTATTTCCCGGTCTGAACGTCATTGAATTTGATGCCACTTCGCTACAAAACTGGTTTAGTGACCGCTCAGGGAAATTAATGGAGCAAAACCTCTGGACTTTTGTTTCAGGAGAATTGAAAAGAATTAATGAACGCCACTCCTTAAACCTCAAGGCCAGGCTGAGATACGATGGGAAACTTGCCATTTCTGCCAAACCCGATAGTTTATCATCATTATTTTCTGGGATTGATTTCTTTGCACTTGACAGTATTAGCATTTCGCCAGGGAATAAATTCAGGTTTTCTTCTGGTAAGCTTGCGTTTGATAACCCGAAAATTAATATTGGCTCTGTTTCCCGCAATGAATCCTGGTATCCATTTGGCATTGTAAAACGTTTGAGCGGCATTGTTAAAGGTAAACTGATAACCAATACCGAACTGGAACTGGAAATGTTGTTTGCCAATGTGGCAGTAAGCTCAAGGAGCGGGCAAGATTTAAGCATCGGACTGGATGAATATTTAACCTATTCATCACCTATAAGTGTTAAAGGCGGATTTTTGATATTCTGGCCTATATGGGCATTGGCTGCTGCTGTTATCATTTTTATAACTTTGGTCGTTCTTACCATCATTAATTCTTTACGGCGTTATAAGCTGAAGCGATATGCGGTAAAAATAAACGGTGGGGACCTGATACGCCTTGAAGGCTGGAAAGAATACAAAATTTCAAACTCCAGGGGAGAATTTGTTGTTCCGATACCTGATGAACTGGAGTTGGAAATTTATGGAGCACACGGGGATCCATTTAACCTGGTTGTTAAAAAGTCAATAGCCATGCGTATCAATAAAGGCAAACCAAATATTTCCTTTAATGGCACATTGCAAACACAAAGAACATCATACAGATTACCTCTACATCAGGAGATATTGGTGTCGGACGG
>JBBSDC010000045.1:0-24984 GCA_038249705.1 Bacteroidales bacterium
CTGGGTTTGAATGAAAATTATATGAATGCCGCGAAAAGCATACGAGTAGGTTCTTTTGGTATTTTTTGTGTGATTGGTATTTTAACAGGTATTTATATCCGGAGTAATAATGCATTGGCTCCTTCGCTTTCGGGATTGTACACTCAGTATAAAAAGATAGGCTTTTCCGATAAGGAGGCACGCGATTTTATTGCTTATCAGGAGTTTGATATTACTCCGGCAAATTGGGCTAAAAATGAGGCTACTACAGAATCGGTACAAGGTGATACAGAGCAGTCTGAATCTCAGTCGCCCGAAATGAGACAAATGGCCGCAGGCGAAAATATGCAGGCTAAAAAACGCAATAATGTATTGTATTCCTCCGAAGTTGACGCAGGGAAATGTTATATACTTGAATCGTCCAACGACAAAATGCCTTTTTCGGAGATTAAAACGAATTTTATCGTTGCCGGCGGTACCTGGAAAGAACTGGCAAATGACCTGGATCCTGGTTTGCCCGAAAACGTCAGAGCTACTGCTTTGCTGATACTTCGGGATATTTTTTGTGCTTCCGAAAGTGCAGGAACTATTAAAGTAAAATGTGAAAATTTGAAAGGCATAAATGAACAATCATCACTGGAAGATATCAGAAAAACGCTACTTTCTTCCGGTGAAATCTGGAGTAAAATAGTTGTGAAAGTTGACAAGAAAGTGAACTCTTCCTATCAGAAACAATTGTATTTATCGCTTACTAAAATCCTGTGCCATGACTAAACGATTACTTTTAATACTTACCCTGATATATGTATCAATAATAAGTTCAGCGCAATTTGATCCGAAATTCGCACAAAAATCATTGGTTAAAGTCATGGTGACTGCTAATGGAAAGGCAGGAGTCTGTTCCGGTTTTGTCTGGAAAAAAGGCGAATGGATAGTTACATCGCTGCATGCCATGAAACCGGGTGGCGAAATACAGGTTCAGTACCTTGATCAATTCTGGCGCTCAGCCACAATTAAAAAAGTGAATATTGAAGCCGATCTTGTTTTGCTTCAAATAAGCGGGGGTGGAGTTCCTGCGGGAGTAACAGCACTTCAGGCCTATTCGTCAAAAACATTGAATTTTGGGGATGAAATTGTAGCAATCGGATACAACAGTGGTTCAAAAGGAAGCTCGACCCGCTCCATGAAAAAAGGATTTGTTAACCCCGAAACGCTGCATACCCTTGTACCTGCCTCCGACCGGAAAAAAATTGAAACAAGTGGTTTACCCAGTATTGACCTTGAAATTATTTATCTCGACGGAAGTCTGCTTCCGGGTTATTCCGGTTCGCCGGCTTACGACAAAAACGGTGCTTTGATAGGTATTGGCAATGGTGGACTCGAAGGTGGTGCTTCCAATGTTAGCTGGATTATTCCGGCTAAATTTCTGAGCGATCTCGAAAATTCCCCATTAACATCCTTGCCTGCTAACTTTGCGAAAATTGCACAGCATTTTTCAGCTGAAGTACAAGTTACTGTTACTACTGATGATCCATCAAAAATTGAAGATGCTTTTGCACTGGAATACAAATCGTACGACGGAGGCGATTTTTTGTTTTATTACACCAAGACCCGTACACTCGAAGAAATGTACAGCAGTTCCTATGATCCTGGAAATATTGATAAAATAATCAATGAATTTCAGGAAAACAAGCTCTATCTCGATTATGATGTGATGAGTTATGACATATACGAAGATGCTAACAATGGCATTGTAGTTGCTATTCCCGAAGGGCAGCTTTTTGCATATGATGATACTTACCGTATTTTTTATACAGATATGACTGGTTTTCCGCAGGGATATTATTTTTCGTTGAGGTTCGAAGGAATTAAAGGCAATTTTAGTTATCAAACAATCGAACAAACATCCATAGAATTAGTGAATAATATCAGTATTAGCCAGGGCGGATTAACTGGCGGATTTACACCTGACATGGATTATACATACACCAACCGAATAGATAACACCAGCAGTATTGCTTACATTGGGCTTATCGGGAACAACCCATATCCGAATGTAGATAATACTATGGTAGTAAAAGTACTGTATATCACACTTTTGCAGGATGAGGAGAAAGCTTTCTATTCAATTGCCGAACTTATTGTACCGGTAGAAGCATATAGCTATGCAATGAACAGCGGAATCGATTGTGTGAATAATTATAGCTTGTCGCCGGATTATTGCGATTATTTCGAGTCATACTCGCAAATTATGTGTGGTGCACATTTGACGACTTTTGCTAATAAACAAGCGCTTTCAAGGAAGTAAAGCTGCATCTTTTCTACTCTGATTTAATCATTTCAAGGCTGATTAAGAGCCTGCATAATGATTAGCTTTATAGTTATAGGTTCTTCAATGCTCAATTTGAAGTATAGTGATAAGGATGATTTGTTACATTTTCGTTATGCAGCTACTGAAAGGGCCGGGACATTTACCACAAAACTTTATTTGAAAAACTAAACTTCAATTAACCACAAAACTGTCTTTGGAACACGAAACCACGCCTTTGGCAGATGCTGTTATATGCTGTTTTTAATTTTTTCAAAGTCTGTAAAGTATTTATTATGGTCAAAATTACTAATTGATTTTCTGGCATTTTCTGAAAACTGCAAATAGTCAATTGCTGTCATTTTGTAAAATTGATTTAGTCTTTCTTTAAAGTCATTTGTCGTGTTACAAAAATATCCATTAACACCGTCAACTACAACGTTGTTGTTTTCTGGTAGATTTGTACTTAACACTGGTACACCATTATTCATGTATTGTTTTGCTTTAATCCCCGATTTAGATAATTGGATTTCGGATTTTTTTAGTGTTGAAATTCCAATATCGAATAATACAATTCTTTTTTGAATGTCAACTTCGTCATTCCAATTAATTCCTAAAGGGATTTCAATTTCAATATTTGCATAGTCTTTAAAATAGTTCTTGATTAACTCAATGTCATCCAATTTTATAACTCCAAGCAATATAAATTTAAAATGAAAACTTAGCTCTTTTAATGCAGGAAATATTAATTCGATAACACTGTCTTTATGGTCACCAGCAAATCCGCCAATCCAACCAATGGTGAAAATTGTATTCTTATTTGTCTTAATTATACCCAAGTCAACAATTGGCGAAGTTGTATGGACTATCTGATTGTTAAATTTACTCAGGTAAGATTCAATTTGCTTGCTTCCTGCAGATATTTTTTCACAATTTTTGACAAAATAAAAAATAGTTTTAGGGTTTATTTCCAAATAGTCTGCATCATCAAGGTCGTAAACTGTATCACTATTCCTAATCATTATTAGCAATTTCAAAAGGTTGGCATAAATGAAATTTGATTGAACTCTTTGAATAACAATTAAAGAGTTTTGTTTTCTAAAAAACAGAGCGGAAAAATATGCTTTTAAAAACAACAATATCCCTTTCATTGTGTAACTAGGCACAACAAAATAACTTTCTACATTTTTGCACTCCCCAAAAAAATCTAGTGGATATTTGGCTCTATATCTCACACTCGGTGAGTCAAGATTATAATATGCGAACCAATAAATAAACTTTATTTTCATGCTTCCTTTCTCCAATAAATTGCTTCTCTGTCTATTTGGATAATAGAATCGCCAATTTTATATTTTTGACGGTAATCTTCCACCGCTAGTTTGCAATTTCGGAAGGCATTGTAATCATCTATTATTACATATCCCCCAATAGATAGTTTTGGATAAAGATTCTCCAACACTTGATAAGTAGACTCATACATGTCGGCATCCAGTCGTAGAAGTGCTAACTTTTTTATCGGGGCTTTAGGTAAAGTATCCTTGAACCAGCCAGTTAAAAATTTCACCTGTTCGTCAAGTAAATCATACTTCTCAAAATTCTTTTTTACTTCTTCAAATTCAACCTTTAGGATTTTTAACCTATTTAATGTATTCCCTTGGTCTGGTTTGAAACGCTTCTCATCCGGTTTTGGTAACCCCATAAAAGAATCAGCAACCCAAACATTTCTATTTGTGATATTTAACTCCTTCAGAATAGCTCTCATAAAGATAGTTGCTCCTCCTCTCCAAACTCCTGCTTCAATAAGGTCACCTTCGATTCCATCTTCGTTTATCGTATTAATGCAAAATTCAATATTATTTAGGCGATTTAAGCCAATCATAGTCATAGCATTTGCTGGCCAGTCATAGCCATTTATACGATTTTCCTTGATGACATATTTGCGTTTAGAAATAATAAAATTTCGGGTTCTTAAAAATTTGTCCAATTGAAATAATATGGCTGTCTTCCAAGTTGGATTTTCAATGGTTAGGGGATAATATTCATACGAATTGATATTGCCGTAATCAATAAGTGTCTTTTTCAAAAGCTCAATATATTTCGATGTAACAGGTAGATTTATTTCAGTCATTGAGCTTTGCTTGTTTTGTAGAATGGCTAATATAGGGCATATAGTTCATGCCGGTTATATTATAGTAACATAAAACGTTATCTCCCTGTACTTTGGATATACCCGTCAAGTTCATCAATAGACGATTCGAATGTAAAAGCATCATTCAGTTTGTAGTAATTGCGTAAGTCGAGGGTGTATAGGTAGGCAAATTTTGCAAAGTCGAGACGTGTATCCTCAAACGAAAAAAGCAACATAATTTCTTTAACCTGCGAACTTAAAAGGCAATTGGACTGAATAATCTGTTTCGCAATGGTGAATTTGGAATCCTCAAAACTTTTCGATGCTATACTTGCTTTAGCTTGCTCAAATTCGCCATGCGCCATTGGACGTGGGCAACCGTAAGGTCCGTAGTAATCAATTAGAACATATTGCTCAGGATGCACGGCACCGGTTTGGGTATTAATTCCGGTGAGGCTGCCGGCTTGTTGCGATCCGACACCATCGTTGCTGTTTACAACATTTACATTATTACCAACACCGTTGGCCGAAATAGTTACATTATTATTAATGGTGGTTGTATTAACGATAGTTGTTGCCGCAGCCGTATTTGCGCTAACGCCTAGCGGATTATACCCAACAATCATTTGGCCGGGAATCATATCGTGATCATGCATCACCGGAAATGAGTTCATCATACGAAGTGTATATCCTTTATTCTTGATGTATTTTACGGCATATGTGGTTTCGCTGCCGGGATTCACATACAGCGTTTTACTGAATTCTTTCAGGTTTTTGTCGTCAAATATTATTTTTACATTGTAGTTGGGCGCCGGAAGGTCAGTAACAGCAATATTGGTTTCCGGCTGGTCATTTTGTAGCATACCGTTCAAAATAACTGAAAAACGTTCACCGTTTTCGGTGAAAAATGCCAGGTTCGATGTTTGGGATTTTGCGGCTACCAATATAAATAGCGCGAGAGTGAGTGTGAGTAGATGTTTCATAAAGGTTAATTTTGGTTGTTGTTATTAAGTATTGGTTCTGTAATATCTGGTTTGTATGACTTATCGGAGATGAATACAAATTTTAAGCCAAAGTTTAATCAATTGCTCATTATTAATCAGGCAAATTATTATTCATCACTGATTCCCGTATTAATTTGTTCAAATGTTAAAATGCTGGAACGAAGCGGCAGTTGGAGAGTAACGGAAACCATGCTAAAATATTTTGGCACACGGCACCATTCAATTGACAAATCCCCAAATTGTCAAATTGTCAAATTCCTAATTACCACTCCGGTTTCACCATATTATTCATATTCCATAATATCCAGTTTTTCTTTTTAGCGATATATGCAGTAGGTTTATCAGGTCGCCATCGGCGTGGATTTGGTAAAACAGCTGCAATAGCGGCTGCTTCGGCCCGCGACAGATTTTTAGCAGGCTTTTTGAAATATTTTTGCGATGCGGCTTCGGCACCATAAATACCATCGCCCATTTCAATCACATTCAGGTAAACTTCCATTATCCTTTCTTTGCCCCAGAAAAGTTCGATAAGACCTGTAAAATAGAGTTCGAGACCTTTACGTACATAGTTACGGGCAGGCCAAAGAAAAGCATTTTTAGCCGTTTGTTGCGTGATGGTACTGGCTCCACGCATTTTCTTTCCTTTTTTATTTAGTTTCTGAGCCTTTTCGATGGCTTTAAAGTCAACTCCATAGTGGGTTTCGAAATTATTGTCTTCCGATGCAATTACTGCCAGTACCAGGTTAGGCGAAATATCTTTCAGATGCACCCAATCCTTGGTGATGGATGGTTTTTTACCTTCAGCAATATTCTCCACAACACGTATCAGCATCAACGGAGTAGCAGGAATGTTAACGAACCTGTAAAGTAAGGTAAAAACAATGCTCGTCCCAAAAAAGAAAATCAAACCAAAGCGGATAATCCGGAAAATGATTTTTTTAACTTTCTGATTTCGTGATGGTTTACCCGATTGGCTCATTCGTGCTGTGGATTGAAAAACAATTTTGTCCTTTTGGTGCAAATGTATTAATTTTTTGATATGTTTGCCATGCCTTTACGTGATACACTTAATGGCGATAACGTGCTTATAGTCAGGATATAAGTAATAATATAGTGTAAATCTCAATGTAAAATTTTCTCATGAGCAACTTTATTGGAATACGCCACGAAGACAAATACGTGATGGAACGTCGGGCTCCACTTACTCCCAACCATGTGGAACGCCTGATTAAGAACAAGAAATTGGATTTTGTGGTACAGAACTCCGAAAAAAGAGTGTTCACTGATGATGAATATATCAAAGTCGGCGCTAAAATTGCCAAAGACCTGAAAAAATGCAGCGTTATATTTGGGGTTAAAGAGATGCCCATTTCATTTTTTGAAGAAGAAAAAACTTACATTTTTTTCTCGCATGTCATCAAAGGACAACCCTACAACATGCCGATGCTTAAAAAAATGATGGAGATGAAATGCAACCTCATTGATTATGAGCGGGTTGTGGATGAGCAAGGCAAACGGCTTATATTTTTTGGCCGCTATGCCGGTCTGGCCGGAATGATAAACTCACTTTGGTCGTTAGGACTGAGGCTTAAAGAAGCCGGATACAAAACCCCGTTTGCACAGATAAAACAGGCCCATCAGTATGCTTCACTGGCCGAAGTACGCGAAGTAATTTCGGCAGTAGGGCAGGAGATAGCCGAAAAAGGAATGCCCGAGGAATTGCGCCCTTTTACTGTTGCATTTACCGGATATGGCAATGTATCGCAAGGCGCACAGGAAATTATCGGTTTGTTGCCTGTTAAAGAAATTTCGCCCGAAAAGCTTCTTTCTTTGAAAAAAAGGAGCAAACTCCCTGATAATCTGATTTATAAAGTTGTTTTCAAAGAAGAGCACCTGGTTGAAAATATAGATGAGAATGTAGAATTTGAGCTTCACGAGTACTATGCAAATCCTGAAAAGTTCAGAAGTAAATTTGAGAAGTACATTCCGCATATCGATATGCTGATAAACTGTATCTATTGGGATGCCCGCTATCCGAGGATTGTAACCAAGGATTACCTGCAAAAACTTTTTGCTACAGGAACACCAAAACTGAAAGTGATAGGCGATATTTCCTGCGACCCGAATGGCTCTGTTGAATGTACCGAAAAAGGTACTGAAATAGAAGACCCGATATTTGTGTATCATCCTGATACCCGCACCTATACAATGGGATATAAGGGTGAAGGCGTTTTAGTAATGGCTGTCGATATTCTGCCAAGTGAACTCCCACGCGATTCGTCGGCCGGTTTTGCCGATGTGCTTATCAATTATGTAAAGGACATTGCCGACTGCGATTTTAGCGAGGATTTTTTAACACTCGATTTGCCCAATGCAATTAAAAGTGCTTTAATCCTCCATCGTGGCGAACTTACACCGCATTATAAGTATCTGGAAGAGTTTGTAAAAGCATAATCATTAACATATTTACGATTTATGAATGACGAAGTACGATTGGGGAAGCGAGAAATTAAAATCGTACATGAGAAATGAAATTAATTAAAGATAGAATCCCATATAACTTTAAGGGTTGTGAGTGAAATCGAAATCGTCCTTGCGAAATCGTCATAAATCGCAAATTCATTAACATATTTATGATTTATGAATGACGAAGTACGATTGGGGTAGCGAGAAATTAAAATCGTACATGAGAAATGAATTAATTAAAGATAGAATCTCTTATAACTTTAAGGGTTGTGATTGAAATCGAAATCGTCCTTGCGAAATCGTCATAAATCGCAAATCGCAAATCGTACCTCGTAAATCGTACCTCGTACCTCGTAAATCGTAAATCATAAATCGTACCTCGTAAATCGTACCTCGTAAATCGTAAATCAAAAATCCCTAATTAAAACCACAATGAAAAAAGTCCTTATTCTGGGTGCCGGCCTGGTGGTCCGCCCTATCGTAAAACACTTGCTTAACAAAGGAATACAGGTAACGGTTGCTACCCGTACCAAAAGTAAAGCCGAAGAAATGATTGCCGGTCACCCCAATGGTGTGGCTGTAGCCTGGATGGTTGAAGACGAAGAAACCCTCAGCCGCATGGTTGCCGAACACGATCTTTCTGTAAGTCTGCTGCCTTATCTGCACCATTTACTGGTAGCTAAATATTGTCTGCTCCACAAAAAGAACATGGTTACCACCTCCTATGTGAAACCCGAAATGCAGGCTCTTGATGCACAGGCAAAAGAAGCCGGTATTATCATTCTTAATGAACTTGGCCTTGATCCGGGTATCGACCATATGTCGGCTATGCGTATTATCGACAATGTACATGACAAAGGTGGGAAAATTGAAGAATTCTATTCTATTTGCGGTGCATTACCCGCTCCCGAAGCTGCTACAAATCCGTTTAAATACAAGTTTTCGTGGAGTCCCAAAGGCGTTGTGATGGCTGGAAATAATGACGGAAAATACATGAAAGACAATGTAGAAGTGTATGTTCCGACACAGGATCTTTTTAAAAATCCGCTTAAAG
Source organism: Bacteroidales bacterium (assembly GCA_038249705.1). GTDB lineage: Bacteria > Bacteroidota > Bacteroidia > Bacteroidales > UBA4417 > UBA4417. The sequence goes on from JBBSDC010000045.1 coordinate 8,940, forward strand.
TTGATTTCCCTGAAGTTGGCCTGCTTGAAGTTTATCCTAACCGCGATTCCATTTCATACATCGATATTTATGGAATTCCTGAAGTGAAAACCATACAAAGAGGTACTTTCCGTTACAAAGGCTGGTGCGAGACACTGCATGTGATGAAACAACTGAACCTGATTTCGTACGATAAGGTTAGCCTCGAAGGCAAAACCTATGCCGATTTTATCGCTCAGCAAATCGGTGAAACCGACAGTAGTTATATCCGTCAGAAAGTTGCTGTACATCTTGGTATTGATGCACGCGCATATGCTCTTGATGCAATGGAATGGCTCGGGCTTTTCAGCAACGAACCGCTCAACCGCACCGAAGATTCTCCTTACGAAGTTACCAGCGACCTGATGATAGCCAAAATGGAACTCGGACAACATGAACGTGATATGGTTGCCATGCAGCATACATTCCTGGCTACTTATCCCGATGGTAAACAGGAAGTGATCCGCTCGCGCATGCTCGATTTCGGTACTCCTGAAACTGATACTTCAGTAGCCCGAACTGTTGCTTTACCGGCAGCAATTGGTGTCGAAATGATACTTGCCGGACAAATCACCATAAAAGGTGTATTCCGTCCTGTTCTGCCTGGTATCTACAATCCAATTCTCGATGCGCTCGAAAAACTTGATATCCGTATGGTTGAAGAATATGGACTTCCGCTGAGCGAAAGAATCAGCTAAGAATAATTTTGAATAAGTGTGAAAAGGCTGCCTGAGGGTGGCCTTTTCTGTTATGACGAAATGAATATTGCAGATGCCGAAATGAATATTCAATGTGGCGAAATGAATATTTGGGATAGCGAAATGAAAATAAGTTAGCATAACTTCTGGCAATTATCTTCATTTGTTTTCCCGTTTCCGTCATTTTTTTAGTCACAGTGCGACTACTTCGCGCCCTGGCTAAAAAGCTTAATTCCTCAAAAAAACCAAATCATACACCATCGGCTGCAATTTTTCGGTCAACGCTTTATACGCTGCTTCCATTGGCTTAAAGCTTACCGGAGCAAAATCGCCGCTGCTGTTACGTGCCTGCAAGGCTTTTCGTATCTGATACCAACCCACAACCGCGCAGTTAAGCTTCAGCTCTTTGCGCACAGTGTGTACATCAGTTTGCGAAAAGAAGCTTGCCACAAAATTTTACCAGCATGCAATACTGTATTAGCTTCGGACGAAAACGTTTTATCCGCCATATACTGCACCATAAAATCCGATTCGAAACGCTCCGGTGCATTTGCTTCCGCCTCGGTAAAGGGAATAAAATGATTTACAATTGCCCATTTTTTACTGTTCCATTCCAGGTTGTTTGCGCTGGCGGTTAAATTGCTGCCATTAAAAAGCATCCAAACCAAACCAGGCAATCATTCTTAAATTCATACGCAAGTGGTTCGGTAGGTTGAAGGAATTGGTCGCGGTCGTTTAGCCAGGTAGGAAGAATTAAGCGTCGTGCGGAAAAAACAATTGCTGCTTGCCATATTTTACCCATTGGTTTTATGCTTATTAACGAGTCATTGATATTATTTTTTGTAAGATATTCCTTCACAGAAAGAGAGCGTTGCATCGAAAGATTATCGTTATAGGCATGGAAGCCACAAAAGCGGAAGTATGTAACAAGCTGTCGGTTTTGCTTCTGGAAATATCATTCAGCTTGTAATCATTAAACCTGAAATACACCGTTAACTTCTCATTTCCTTGTGTAAAGGATAGTAACGTTGAACAGATAAATAAAATAGTCAATAAATTATTTCTAATTTTTCGAAAGGGTATAAATTAGTAACGATTAAAATATTTACGAAATATGTGTAAAAGCCAGCACCGGATTTTGAAAACTGAACACTGCTTTAATTAACCTTCCAGCAGTTTAACGAAGCTACGAGTATGTTTTTTCGAAATTCCTGAATTTTATACAGTCAGCTTTTGAATGTTTCTGAAATTTTGATTCCTTTTACTCCTAAGTTTTTAAATCTACAGGTTTAAGGATATGGCTGTCAGAAGTATTCCTGCTTTGTTTCCATCTCCTGTGGCTCCATAACCACATTTCGGGCGATACAAGTATGGTTGCTTCCAGCAGAGCGGCATATTTGTCAATAATTTCCTGACTGTTCAATAGCCATGGTTCTTCTTCAATAACTTTAAATTCTAATTCATAACATCCTCTTTTTATTTTTCGGAATGAAGGAAATATCACAGCATGTTTACTCTTTTTGGCTATACGGTCAGCACCAATTAAAAAAGCTGTATCCTGGTTCAGAAAACGGACCCAATGTTTTGTGCTGCTGCCCGATGGACTCTGGTCGCCGATTATGTAATTCATTGTCAGGATATTCCTTGCATTGAATTCAAGGATAGTTTTGTACCCTTTACCGGATTCCACACAAATTACACCAAATCGCTCCCTGATAGTTTTCATCAGTTCATCGAAGTATTTACTGGATTGTGGATGGTACAACGCAATTACCTGATAAGGAATAAATAAAGGTAAAAATGCAAGCCATTCCCAGTTTCCCTGATGCGCAGTGTAAAGTGTAATACTTCGCTTTTCGTTATACAGCTTTTGTATCAAGCCGGGATTCTTAACCAGGAATCTGGTTTGTATTTCTTTTTCGCTGATGGTTAAAATTTTAACCATTTCGAACAAAATATCACAGAAATGACGGTAGAAGTCTTTCTCAATATGTCTTATCTCACTTTCGCTTTTATCTGGAAATGAGTTTTTCATGTTGTTGTAAACCACTCTTCTTCTGTATTTTATTAAATAAAATACTACAATAAATAATAAATCGGACAGTAAATACAGAATAAACATAGGTAGTATTGAAACTGTATAAACAGGAAGGAGCTTAATTTTATCGAAATTTATCATTATTTCTGCCTTAATTCGAAAACACATATTGAAATCAGTTTCAATACAAAGTTTTGGGGATATTGTCTGCCCTCATTTGATTATGATTAAGTTACATAAAACTATTTAGCTACTTTCTGAAACCAGAGCGTACAATTATTTTGCCTTGGTAAAGATAACTAACATAACAACCGAACTGCATAGAATTGTTGAAAAATAGAAATATGTACATTTAACCTTGTTTTAGCCAACAAAACTTTATCATTCCTACTTAAACCTGAATTACATCAGAAAGGATATCCGAAAGCTATATTCAGTACCACATTTTCTTTTCTCCATTGTTTGCTGCCCATGTTCACCTCATTTACTACCCAACGCTGATCAGCCGGCAATGATGGTATGCGAAGCGGAATTGCAACATCGAGTCGGATTACCATAATATTGGCATCAATTCTCAGCCCAAGACCAGCATCAACAGCCAGTTCCTTAATCCAGTTGCGCGAAAATCCACTGCCGGGCATATCAGTCTGTTCTTTGCGATACCATATATTGCCTACATCAATAAACGCGGCCGGGCTAAGGTATTTCATCAGTTTGTACCTGAATTCGGAATTGTATTCAAATTTCACTTCGCCTGCCTGCACAGCCTGAGTTTTGATCAATGAATCGGTATAGCTTCCGGGTCCCAGGGTTCCGTTGCGGAATGCGCGCAGACTGTTGCTGCCGCCTGTGAAAAACTGTTTTATGTATGGCATTATTTCACTGTTGCCGTAAGCAAACCCATAACCGAAAAACAGGCGGTTAACCCAGGTGCTTCGTTGCCCTGGTTTGATATAAACCCTAAAATCATTGCTGGCCATCGAATATTGAGCATATGGGATCCCGAAAAAATTATTCTGCACTTCAGTATTTGCTGAATTCCGGTAAAAGAGACTCAGCAGGTTTCCGGACAAATTCACCGTAAAACTGTTAAAAAAGTGAATAAAGGATGATCCTGAATTCAGGTCACTATAATCAAGTGTGTACTCGCCGCCAACAATAAACTGTTTTTCAAATGATTTTGCCAGGGTTGGGTCAGCGGCAAGTGTACTGTCGTATTGGGGGGTAATATTGGTGGGATTCACTAAATTAATCACCAGTGGGTCGAAGGAATGATCCCAATGCCTGCCGCTTTTCCAGATGTAGCCGTACGAAAGTCGTAGCGACCTCATAGTGTAAAGCGTTGGCTTACGCAGGTATTCGGCAGAGGCAGAAATTTTGTTTATCGGAATAAATTCCGATTCACTTCTCCGTGTTCGGAAAGGCAGGTAGAAATGTGGTGTATAGAAATTAAGCGAACCGGCTAAATTTTGATTCGAATAGTATTTATTACCCTTGTTGCGGATCAGGAATTCAAAACCGGCTGATACGTTCACTTCAATATGATCGGCTGTATGAAGTAAGTTGCGGTTGGTAATTTTTAACTTTATTTCGGTACCGGCATAATTATTCGATTTTGTATATGCGCCTATTTCGGACTGAAGCGACCGCCTGGCATACGGAGTTAAGAATAACGACGCATCAAGCGACCGTTTGCCGGTGGAATCTGCAGGCGTGAAAGTTGTATTTATAAACTTGAAATTATTCAGGTTCACCATCCGCTGAATTGTAGTTCTGTAATCTTTGTATTTGTATAAATCTCCTTCCTTCATTACTATATTTTCCCTGAAAAGTACCGGTTTAAACCGGATTAAAGGATCCACATGTTTAAATCCTTGGTCCTGCCTGGCAGGCAAAGTATGAAGTATGGAATCCCTGTCGGAACTGTAATCTGAATAAATGGTAAAGTTGTTGATCGAATATATATGCCTGGCCGCATCCGGAATGCCGGGCTTAACAATTATGCTGGCATATACGCGATTTATATGGTTGGTATCGGCTGCAAGTATCAGGAAATCAGGGGTAAAATAAAAATATCCTTCGTTGCGAAGTTCAAGGTCAATCCTTTCGCGTTCGGCTGTTACAAGATCGAGCGTAAACGGTTCTCCTCTTTTCAGGAACGTCCGCACCGAAGCAATTGCAATCGCTTTTGATAATTCGCTGCTGTCGGCAAGGTAAATCAAAGTATCTATGGTGTACCTTGTACCAGATTGAATCCTGAAATTGATATATCCTTTTCTTTTGTGAAGCATCACGCTGTCGTGAACTTCTGCATTCAGATATCCCAGATCCTTCATCTGCGATACCATTCGGCGTCTCATACCGGCAGGGTTAGCCTGACTTAAAAGCACGGGGGGAGAGCCGATTTTTTCGTGCAGCCAGTAGTTTATTCCTTTTCCAGTAGGTGGTTTGCTGATGCTGTAACTAATCAATGAAAAGGGAATTCCGAGTATTCGTTTGTTTGGAACGGGCCATGTTTTGGCCAAAAGCGCAGCTTTTATATCCTTTTCTTTTTTTTGTCGGGTATCGAAAGTAATTTTGGAGCCGGCAAAAAGATGATCATCCGGGGGAACATACCTGTAAATATTGCACGATGAAACCAGCATAAGAAGTGTGGATGCAGCCAACAGTTTTAGAAAGCCTGAATCTTTTTGCCTGGTTTTTATCATTTTAAGCCCGGTTCTTTAGTCTTTTTAAAAATATCGCGGTATTTGTTGAAATCGAAAAACACAACAAAACTAACACCTGTCTGCACAACCTGCCCCGAATTATCAGTTTCATACTGATCTCTCCTGTAAACTTTGGCCCGGTAACGCCCGTCGGCAGTAAGTTTATATTCTACGATAAAATTACCTGCCAGTCCCGAAGTGCTTTGCTTGTGCTGGTCAGATCCTTCCAAAGCAAACGTGCTGCCAACCGAAACCGTTGTACGGTCGTTAAACAGTGATTTGCTCATGTTTACTGTAAGGTCGGTTGTGTTGGTTTTTTCGCCTGTGGTATAATCCGCTTTCGAATCAACAACGAAGTCTAGATTTACACTTTTAATTTTTGAAGCAATCAGTGAGTTCAGTTGTGACGAAATTATACTGCCGGCAGTGTTGCGTGCTGCTGTTTCATAATCAAAAAGAGTCCCCGATTCTGATACTGGCGACAACGGGTCGGCGGGTACAAACTGGTTGAGTATTAAGAGTCCCATCACCTGCTTATTAAGCTCCGATTCATTCTGATTAATCTGCTTTATTCTTGCATATACTACGCCATCAAAAGCATTCCGTTGCTTAGCCGGCATCTCGAGTTTGAAGCTTATGGCGGGTTGCAAAAGCTTGTTTTTCAGGAAAAGATATACTTCGAAAGGAAGAACCTGTTTAAAAGCTCCTTTGTTAATGGTCTGTGAACCGGTGAGAATAGGTTCGGCTGTAGTTTGTACATTATACAGGGCGGTTAAATCAATATCGGCATCCGTTGGCGATCCGTTCCACGAAATAGAACTGCCGCTCTGAACCTTGAACTTTCGCTTTATAACCTGACTGATTGTCATCTGGTATTCGCCATTGTCGATGGTAAATTTTCCCTGCATTATCATCTGGCCTCCGGGAGACTGTGTGATAGTAAGGTTTGCATCCCCGGCAACTTTCATGAAATCACCGCCTGATTTATCCAGGTAAATATTGAGTTTAGAGGTTTTGGTCATTTCAAGGTTTATCGCTAATCCCACCTGGGCAGAAACAGCATTCTTCGAAAGTTCCGTTTTCACAGTATGGAATATTACACTGTCTGCCGATTGCAGCGAATTTACATAAACAATAATTCCTGAATTGTTTGCAACCGTAGTATCCAAATTGTTCATTTCAACATTCATAACCGATTTTTCGTCAACTCTCACATCGCCTTTCACCATTAAAGTATTACCGGCGCTGGTAATAGAGAGGTCAGAGGTAATGAATGCCGGACCGTAAATTTCCTGTTCGGGAAAGGTTTTTGTGTTCATTGCCATGAAATGATCCGTTTTTATTTTCAAATCATAATTGTAATTCCTGTAGTCGGTTGTACGGATCAGACCATTTACATTCGCCGTGTTATCAAGGCTATCGTTTATTACAAAGTTGTTAAGTGCAATGCCGTTGCCGGTAAAAAGTATTTTTTCTTCCGGGATTTTGAAAAAAGTATTGTACTCGCGGTAGCTGCCCCGGATGTTATGGATGTTCAGTTCCCCGTTAAGCACAGGTTTTGCTATGGTACCTGTTATAGCAACATTTCCATCAACAGAACCCCCTAGCCCGCGGATTATGGATTTCAGGAATGGGTTCAATGCCTGAACATTAAATTTTATGATATTCAGCCTGCCATTCATAGCACCTTCCTCTGAATATGTGGCATTGAGACCTAACTCATTGTCAGTTCCATTCAGCTTTATTTCACCTTTGTACCCTATGCCCGGTTCATTGCTGACTTTTGCATCGAGAGTGCCCAGTTTAACTGACATGGCAGTGAGGCTATCGACTATGAAATTGGCCGAGAACCGAAGTGGAGCAAGGTTGATCAGGCTGGCTTCCCCGTTTATAGTGCCTTCGGCCAGTGTTGAATCTGAGCCGATAATTTTAGTGATGGTACTAATAGGGAAATCAAACAGTTGTAAATTCGTTGGCAATCCGTTTTCTGACTTGCTGCTTTGAAGAACCAGTTTCTTTGATCCCGAGGATAATTCAAGGTTTGAATACATCCGTTTTTTACTGTATTCTGTTCTGTTATCAGCATTTGCAGTCCATTTATCAAAATTTATCAGTTGGATCGCAGCAAATTGCAATAAAGTTTTTGTGCTGTCATTCGTTACCATTCCGGTAAGGTCATATTGCAGCAGGTCTGGTTTGTTGTGTAGTTTAATGTTCCAGTTAATAATTCCTTCTTTAGCATTTCCGCTTATAATGGCCCGGTTGAGCGTTAAGGATGGGCTTTTTACCCCGGCTGAGTAAAGCCTGTAATTTAGTGTATCGTGAATTGTTTTGATAATAAAGGAAGTGCTGTCGAGGATATAGTCGGAATAGATAACCTCCGGAGCGTTGAGAACTATATTCATTTCTTTTTTCCTGGTGTCCATATCGCCCGAAAAATTTATGTTTTTCATTGAGGTAAGACCCGGAACAAACGCCTGGAATATAGGGTTGTATCGCAGTTCACCTTTAAGCTCTGCATGTGCAGGTTTAAAAACTGTCCGGTTTGGCGGATTTACTTTGAAGTAGTCAACAAGCAGGTTTTGGGCTACTTCGGGCAGCACATTCAGTTCATATGCTCCGTCAAGGTCAACATCAAGGAAAGGTGAGCGGAATGAAATCAACTGTGCGGAATCAATATTCACAGCATTCAGGCTTATGGTATCGAAAGGAAATACATGTTTTCCATAAGTCACTTTCATGTTGGGAATCAGAATAGTTCCGTTTATGTGCTTTGCATCCGCGTTTGTTAAATCTGCCGTTATAACCGCCTTCAATTGCAGTGAATCCTTGGTAAATCGGAGGCGTCGAAGATCAATATTCTTAATATCTGCGCTTGCCTGGAGCAATGGATGCAGGCTGTCGAGCGAGTAGCGGGCAAAAAGTTCAGTATTGCATGCGCTGTCGCGTATGATAAGGTTGGCATCAATAATTGAAGCAGCTATTATTGCGTTTAAATCAATGTTTTTATAGTAATATCCTTTAAAATAAACTCCGGGAATGCTTGCCTTAAGCTTCGCATCCGCGGTTTCGGGACTGATTCCTTTTCCATTTACCTGAATATCGAATACGGTATTTCCATATAAGGTATCCATCAGAATCTTATTGAGCTGGAGTTCATCCGACTGTGCATGAACGTTATAGGATAATTTGTCGGTACTTTTAAGCTGTATTACCTTGCCATCTATTACAAGGTTTCCGGCACTGCTGTTCATTTCCAGATCAAAATTGTAAGTTCCTTTGTTACCGCCAAGTTTTCCGTTAAAATTGAAACTTTCATTTGCTGCGATAGTAGGAGGGATACTGCCTTGCGGCAAAAGTTCAGACAAGCTTTTTACGGTTCCGCTGAATTCGTGGAGGTTGATTGCGGCCAGTAATTGATTTGGATCGGGAAGACCGGCCATTTTACCTGAAGTAAAAAAAGTGATATCCCTGGTTTTCAGTTTCAGCTTTTCGAAAGTCATATCAGCAACTTTACCAACAGCTCTGCCCTCAAGGTATATGTCGTTTGCCATCAGATTATGGATATCAGTATTGCTGCCAGCCATTTTTGAGAAATGACGCATATCCTTACTGCTGATCATTATTTGCTTTGCATTAATGTCGAAACCCAGCTGACCGGGATTTTTACTGATATCTTCAATGGATGTGTAGTTAGCCATGAAATTCCCGTCAATGGTTGTATATGGCGTTTTCAGCACAAGCTGTAGGAGGTTTACACCTGTATCCGAATATATAAAACCACCGTTAATTTGCCGGATTTCCAGCCCGCTTTGCTCTTTGGCCTGAAACTGTTGAACCTCCCCTTGTATTTCGGAGCCCGCCATGGAAAAATCAGCAATTGCAAGTTGTAGTCGTTCAAGGTGAATGTGTTTCGGGTTAAAATCCGTTGAAGCTTTAAAGGTTGTGGTTCCCTGATCGTATTTCAAATCATTATCTGTCAGCTTTATACTGCCGATATTCACTGTAAAAGGAACGGTTTTGGTTGTACCAATAACTTTATCTTTTCCAATCGTTGGTTTAGTTTGAACCGTTTGAATAAGTATTTTGCTTTGATGTTGGCCTATCAATATTTCTTTTAGCTCAACTAAATTTTTATTCAGGTCAATAGCTAAATTTTTGGCATTAAAATCACGAATATTTGATTCTGACTGGTATCCGGAACCCGGCATTAAAACAGAGAAATTATTGTTTAGTAAAGCTATTTTGCCAATGCTGATTTTTGGAAGCGCACCTTCACTTGTTTCACTTGATTCTGATCCGGAAGATCCTATATCAAGTTTGGCTGTAAGTCCTTCTGTATCAAAACTCTTAATTGCATAATCTTGGTTTTGCAGGTCAAGTTTATCCACATTTATGGAAATAAGATTCGATTTAACATCATGAAACTGTCGCCCTTTTTTGTCGTCCATTACAAAATGTAATTGTCTGACAGTGAGTTCGCCTATGTTAAAACTAAATGATTTGCCTGAAGTGGTGTCTATAGGCTGGGTCGAAGGCGGTGACGCAAACGCCCGGATTATAAAATCAAAGTTAAAAGCTGAATCATTTTCAGCCCTTACCATTCTGAAATCGAGTGTATCAATTAAAATTTTGCTTACGCTGATTTTATTGTTCAGTAAATCAAGCAGGTGATAATTACCTTCGAACCTGCCCACATGAAGCAGAACTTGTTTCGATTGATCAGGAATCGTAATGCCATTTATTTCGATATGGTTCAGCAAATCGAATTTCAGGCTTCCGATCGAAACCTGAGCCCCTATTTTATTGGAAAGATAAGTGACTGCTTTCTTCCGGATAATATTCTGTCCTTTTTCAGTACGTATAAGCAGGAAAGCCACAAGCAGGATCACCAATATGAAACTCAGCACACCGAGCAATACTCTTAATACAATTCTGAGTATTTTTCCTGTGTTTAACTGCATAATCCAGTTTGTCTCAATTAGTTTTTTGGTTTTATTTCCTGATTGCGTTGCCTGCCTCAATGTAGTAATATCCGGTAATCCCCGATGGATGGAATTTACCTATTTAGTAGGGTATATGGCATGAATCTACAAAGTTAAACAGTTTGATGGCCATTTCGGCTATTCTAATCCTGAAATAATCAGATAATTGTATAAAATGCCCTTTTAGTATGCTATCTGAGCATTAGACGCAGAAGCCTGAGTACGAAAAGGAAACAGCTATTTTTTGAAATCAAGTGTATTACATTTAACCTTTTTTAGGTAATCAAAGTAAATGTGCCGTTTTTAATTTCAATGTTTACTTACTTTTGCAGATTAATTTCAATTTTAATGGCAAAATTTCTTAAATGGCTTGGCGGAGGTATTGGTTGGGCAGCAGGTGGTCCTATTGGTGCAGTTCTTGGTTTTGCGCTTGGTTCCATGATCGATGGTATGCAAACTGGCGCTTATGTGTATGAACCTCATAAACAACCAAATTTCAATACACCACAAACTACTCCCAACGATTTTGTAATTAGCCTTTTAGTGCTATCGGCGGCTGTTATGCGATCCGACGATAAGGTTATGCGATCGGAACTGGAATATGTTAAAAAATTTCTGATACAGCAATTTGGAGTTAATGAAGCTGAGCGCCAGTTGTTAATCCTGCGCGAATTGCTTACTAAAAGTTATGATCTTAATCAGGTAGGCACTCAGATAAGGCAATATATGGAATATCCGTCGCGGCTGCAACTGATGCATTTCCTTTTCGGACTTGCCGGGGCTGATAATCAGGTTCATGCCGGCGAATTAAGGATAATTACTCAGATTTCGACCATACTTGGTATCCGTAATACCGATTTCGAGAGCATAAAAGCTATGTTTGTAAAGGATACAACAAGTGCTTATCGTATTCTGGAAGTAACTCCCGATGCATCCGAAGATGAATTGAAAAAAGCTTATCGGCGCATGGCATTAAAATATCACCCCGATCGTGTAGCGCATCTGGGCGACGATATGCAAAAAGCTGCTAATTCAAAATTTCAAGAACTTAATGCTGCTTATGAGCAGATTAAAAAAGAAAGAGGAATAGTGTAGGGGAGGGTTTGGAGTTAGGATATAGGGGTTGGTGAAATAAGAAATATTCCGGAGTCCTTAAAACAAGGAGAGGACAGGGCGACAAGAGTATGCCCAGAGGATATCTTATCTACAGTAGATTTATATTCATGTAACACTTTAATCCGGAAGTTGTTAGAGCTATTTTATCTTTAGGTAAAATTCAACAAATCAAATTTTAAAATACTGGCAAGCAATTGATATAACGTTGGATTATACTGCCTGAAATCAAACGGCTGTTCAAAAAAACACTCTACGGCAACCGAGAAAAACTCCTGTAGATTGGTGGCACTATAAGATCTGAAAAAAGTATTTTCTCCGTTTTCCGTTTTCTGCATTTCGAGCAAAGCTTCCTTTTCAAACAATTGCATTGTATTACGGTCGATAAAATCATATTCATCGTTATCAACAATATTTGTAAGCCGCAAAGCATGAGCCATTTCGTGCATGCCTAGGTTTCGTCCATCACTCGGATCATGGTAACCCGACATGAAATTTTTCCAGGACAGTACTATCGCCCCTCCTGCATTTACCTCACCCTCATGATAATAACCTGTTATGCTTGAGTAATATTCCTCTGCATAAAGGATAATAGTCCTGAAATGTTTAAAATATACATCCGGATAGCCATACGTAAGTTGTACTGCCGATGCGGCAACCATTATTCTCATTTCATCAGTTACCTGTTGAAGGTTGCTCCCCGATCTGAAATCTTTAAGCTCTATAAATTTGCAAACACGTTTCTCGAAAAGCTTGCGCCCTCTATCATTAAGTAAATTATACACAGTAAAATTATCCATTAACAGTTTCCTGAAACTCTGTTTATCCTCATAATCAAAATATTTTGCACATCGGGTCAAAGGGAAGAGATGCAAATTGTATGGTTTAAATGAAAACCAAAAAATATAAACAAGTACTGATGTTATCAAAAAGTAATAAAAGTATTCCATGAGCACACGATTAAATATAGTGTGCAAGATACTATAATTCCTGATTCTATGCTTTTGCTGATAAAGTGTTTTGTGTCCGGTTGGCGTAAAAATACATATGACTACTGCAATGAATATTTATCTTTGCAAATGGCTTTCCGACATGGTAATTATTTCTCCGAAAATGATTTCAATCTGTTGGATGTGTTAAGCTTTCCTAACTAATAACATAAACTGTTATGAGAAAAACAGCAATCTTTCTGTTACTTTTTATTATGCTGAGTATCAACGCTATTTCGCAGACTTTACCGTATAAAAACCCAAAACTTAGTGTTAATGAGCGTGTTGAAGATCTTCTGCAACGCATGACGCTGAAAGAAAAATTCTGGCAGGTTTTTATGATTCCCGGCGATTCGGACGAAGGAAAAGAAAAATACATGGATGGTATTTTTGGATTTCAAACCTTTGCCAAAGGTCACACTGCTGATGCTGTTGGCCAGATGTTAACCTATGGTTCTTCAGGCACTCCAAAGCAAACCGCGGAGAAAATAAATGCCATGCAAAAGTTTTTTCTCGAAGAAACCCGCCTCGGAATTCCGATAATCCCTTTCGACGAGGCGCTGCACGGACTGGTTCGCGATGGAGCAATTGCTTATCCGCAATCAATTGCTCTGGCTTCGACCTGGAACGTTGATCTGATGTTTAATGTCGCTTCAGCAATTGCTACCGAAAGTAAAACACGTGGTATCAGGCAGATACTTTCGCCTGTAGTTAACCTTGCCAGCGATGTCCGTTGGGGTCGTACCGAAGAAACCTACGGTGAAGATCCATTTCTTACCTCAAAAATGGGTATCGCTTTTGTTTCTGCTTTCGAAAAACAAGGCATTATTGCAACCCCTAAACATTTTGTGGCTAACGTTGGAGCTGGCGGCCGCGATAGTTATCCGATTGATTTCAGCGAACGTTATCTGAACGAACTCGATTTTCAACCTTTTATGGCATGCTTTTCAACCGGCAGTGCACGTTCGGTAATGACTTCATACAACACACTTGATGGTTCACCATGCACAGCCAACGATCGTTTGTTGAACCAGATTCTGAAACACGACTGGGGTTTTAATGGTTTTGTGATTTCTGATGCCAGTGCAGTTGGTGGCGCCAATGTATTGCATTTTACCGCGTTAGATTATGCTGATGCAACTGCGCAGGCAATTAATAACGGTCTGGATGTTATTTTCCAGACTTCCTACGATCATTATCCTTTATTTTGGAAAGCTTTCGAAATGGGAATGGTTAAACCTGAGGCACTTAACGAAGCAGTACGCAGAGTTTTACGTGCTAAATTTGAGTTGGGACTTTTCGAAAATCCTTATGTTGATGCCGCTGAAGCTGAAAAATGGAATGGCCATGATTCCTTCCGCCAGCTTGCAAGGCAATCAGCCCGCGAATCTATAGTGTTGTTAAAAAATGATAATCAGGTACTTCCACTTAAAAAGAATATTAAATCAATAGCTGTTATTGGTCCTGATGCAGTCGAATGCAGGCTTGGCGGTTATGCCGGTCCGGGTATTAAAAAAACTTCTATCCTCGATGGCCTTAAAGCCCAACTTCCCGGATGCCAGGTAACATATTCGCACGGTGTCGACAGAGAATACACGACATTTGCTACGATTCCTTCCCAAAGCTTATCATGCACATTCGAGGGAAAAGCTAAAAGCGGACTTTCCGCTGAGTATTTCAATAATATCAACCTTTTTGGGGAGCCAATTGCGAAAAGAGTGGACGAAAATATGCAGTTTGGCTGGACCTTGTATTCGCCTGATCCGAAACTTGCATCCGATTGCTATTCCATACGCTGGCAAGGTAAAATTACCGCGCCTGAAACCGGTAATTTTAAAATTGGGATCGAAGGGAATGATGGGTATCGCTTGTATATCAATGATGCAATAATGATTGATAACTGGAAGAAAGTTTCCTTCGGAACTAAAACTATTGATTATAATTTTGAAAAGAGCAAATCATACGATGTCCGCATCGAATATTTCGAAAGCTCAGGAACTGCCCGATTCAGTTTAATTTGGAATATTGGTGTTGATAATCCGTGGCAGAAACAAATTAATGAAGCAGTTGAAATTGCTGAAAAAGCTGAGGTTGTAATTCTTACAGTTGGAATAGAGGAAGGTGAATTCCGCGACCGGGCCTTACTAAGTTTACCCGGAAAACAGGAGCAGTTAATCGAAGCCATTGCTGCCACAGGGAAACCGCTTATTGTTCTTCTTTCGGGTGGAAGCGCTATAACTATGAATAATTGGATTAATAAAGTGGATGCTATTGCTGATATCTGGTATCCGGGCGAAGAAGGCGGAAATGCTATTGCCGATGTTCTGTCAGGTAAATGTAATGCTTCGGGAAAGCTAGCCATTACCTTTCCACAGCACGAAGCACAACTGCCATTGGTATATAACCACAAACCGACCGGAAGGGGCGACGATTATATTAATTTAACCGGACAGCCGCTTTTCCCGTTTGGTTATGGCCTCAGTTACACCACTTTTGAATATTCGGAAATGAAGTTTTCGCAAAAGGAAATATCACTAAATGAGAATACAACTGTGACTTGTAAAATTAAAAATACAGGGAAATATGCCGGAGATGAAGTGGTTCAGCTGTATATTCGTGACCTGCTGGCATCTGTTTCGCAACCCATTATTGCATTGAAAGGATTTCAGAAGATAAGCCTCGCTCCTGGCGAAACCAAAGAAGTATCGTTTGAAATATTACCCGAACTCCTCCAAATGCTTGATAAAAATATGAAATGGATTGTTGAGCCTGGCGATTTCCGGATTATGATAGGTGCTTCCAGCAAAGATATCAGGCTAATGGAAAACTTAACTGTTGTATCAAAATAAGTTATGATTATTACTCCTGAATCAATTAAAGAACTTTTTCTGCAAGCTAAAAAGAAGCAAAAAGAAAATGTCGTTTTCTTCCGGCAACTTGCATCAAAACCACCCGGGAAAGTGGATGAAGCATTTCATAATCTTCATGAAGAAGTATTCGATGAAGTGAACTGTCTCGATTGTGGAAATTGTTGTAAATCACTCGGCCCAAGGATTACAGATGCTGATGTTCGTCGTATTTCTGCGGCATTACGCATAAAAGCATCGGAGCTCACAGCAAAATATTTGCGCCTCGACGAAGATAACGACTATGTTTTTCGTACTATGCCATGCCCGTTTCTGGACAATGAAAACTACTGTAAAATTTATGAAAACCGTCCGCGTGCATGCCGCGATTATCCGCATACTGACAGACGACGAATGCTACAGATACTGGATATTACATTAAAAAATGCTTCAACTTGTCCGGCCGTGTTCGAAATAGTGGAACGATTAAAAACTTTTAGATTTTGAAATTAAATCAGGCATATTTATTTTCATTTACCTGATAAACAACCTCTCATCAAAATTAAACGGTTCTATCGTTTTTATACTTATCATGTCAGAGCTCATATGAGCCGGGTTAATCAGGTAATTATATTCATCCTGAACAACAG
>JBBSDC010000046.1:0-24972 GCA_038249705.1 Bacteroidales bacterium
AATGAAGGTGTTGATTGATTCAGTGAGCGGGATCTAATAACAAGCTTTGAACTCTATAAATAACTGAAAAACCCATATAACATTCATAACTTGCTGTTAAAAGCCTGATAAATGATAAAACTTACTGATAAAATTGTAAACCCTGCCGCCAGGCAAAAAGCCATCGAACGCTTCCGCGAAAAAGGCATTGTACTTCCTACATTTGCCCAGATGCGCAACCCGGAACTTGTTCCTGAAAAAATTAAAACACAACTTAAAACCATAGGTTTATGGGACCTTCACCCGGCTAACCTTTTCAGGATAACCTGGAAAAACCAACCAGTGGCGAAAGGCGGGCTTTATGGCGGAGTAAACTATATTGAAATTCCTTCGGAGATTACCGGTGTAAAAACACGTATTATTCTTCTTGTCGGAAAATATTTCCCAACCGGTGCGCATAAGGTTGGCGCTGCTTATGGATGCCTGGCACCGCGTATTCTTACCGGCGAATTCGATCCTACCTATCATAAAGCCGTTTGGCCATCAACTGGGAATTATTGCCGCGGCGGCGCTTTCGATTCTCATTTAATGGGCGTTACGGCCGTTGCCATTCTGCCCGAAGAAATGAGTAAAGAGCGTTTTACCTGGCTTAAAGAAATTGGTGCCGAAGTAATAGCAACGCCTGGCTGCGAATCAAACGTAAAGGAAATCTACGACAAATGCTGGGATATACGCCGCAACCGCAAGGACTGTGTGATCTTTAACCAATTTGATGAATTCGGAAATCCTTGCTGGCATTACAATGTTACCGCTCCTGCTGTTGAAGAAGTCTTTAATTCTGTAAAATCGACCAATGGACAACTTGCTGCTTACGTTTCAGCAACCGGTTCAGCTGGAACCATTGGAGCCGGCGATTACCTGAAAAAACAATTTCCTCTAATGAAAATTGTTGCTTCCGAAGCGCTGCAATGCCCTACCCTGCTCAATAACGGTTTTGGCGGTCACCGCATCGAAGGCATTGGCGACAAGCATGTTCCATGGGTTCACAATGCAAAAAACACCGATATGGTTACTGCCATTGATGACGAAGATTGCATGCGCCTGTTCAGACTTTTCAACGAACCGGTTGGAAAAAACTACCTGAAATCATGCGGTATTGATCCTGAGCTGGTTGACCAACTTGAACTTTTAGGTATTTCATGCATTGCTAACCTGCTTTCGTCCATAAAAGTTGCAAAGTATTATGAAATGAATGGTGACGATGTTATTATAACTCTGGCTACGGATTCAGCCGAAATGTACACCTCACGCCTGGATGAGTTAAATGCAGAAAAAGGCGCGTATACCACGCTGCAAGCCACAAAGGATATGGAAAAATGCTTGTTCGGGCAGACCACCGATCACCTGAAAGAACTCAGTTATTACGACCGTAAAGCCATTCACAACCTCAAATATTTTACCTGGATAGAGCAGCAGGAAAAAGATCTGGAAGATCTGAACCAGCTCTGGAACGACCGTGATATCTGGGAGCAGCAGTTTCAACAGGCCGAGCGCTGGGATGAAATGATAAATGATTTTAATGAAGAAACGGGAGTTCTGAAGAAGATGTAATATTCCCAGTGTCTGCACACCCTTTTCGGGTGTCTGACACTGGGAAATATGTACTCTCTCACAATAAATATTTTATTACAACAAATCCCCCTATTAATAAAACGGTAAAGCCTAAAGCCAGCACATTAAAATATTTATCAATAAACCTTTTTATGCCAGGACCGAATTTCCAAATCAGGTAAGCAATAAGGAAAAACCTTGCTCCCCGGCTAATTAACGAAGCGATAAAAAACATGAACAGGTTTATTTCAAATACTCCTGAGGTTATGGTGAAAACCTTGTAAGGAATAGGTGTAAAGCCAGCCGTAAAAATGATCCAAAAATCCCATTGTAAAAAAAGAGCCTTTATGTTATTGAATAAGGCAACAGTAAAACCCGGGATATTATTGAAAAAGAAATTGGCAAATGCAGTAAATTCTCCACCGGATGTCAGCCATGCAAAATGACCAATCCCATAGCCAACAAAAGCACCTGCTACCGAACCTGCAGTGCAGATTAATGCATAGCGGAAAGATTTAGCCGCTGCTCCCAGGGCCAAAGCAATCAATAAAACATCAGGTGGTATCGGAAAAAACACGGACTCAGCAAATGCAAGAATAAAAAGTGCAATTGCGCCATAGGGTGATTGTGCCCAGCTAAGCACCCATTGATAAATACCTTTAACTTTATTCACACTATTCCTGTTAAAAAATTTTGAAAATTACAAGCGCATATAATACAAATCGCACATACCTGAATAGTGCCCACCGCAGATAATGTTTGAAGTCATATTTGATTAAGCCGCTGGCTAAACTCACAACGGAGTGCGGTATAGGCAACATAGCTCCAACTACTACAAAAAAACCTCCCCATTTGCGCAAATTTTTGATATGGCGGGCAATTTTATGTTCTAAATAATAACTAACTGAGGGAATCCGGAATAATAACGTTCCTGCATAATATGCGAGTATTCCGCCTACATATGATGCAGAAGCAAGAAAGAATAAAAATAACCAGGGTGTAACGGATTTTGCACTCCAGGCTATAAATATTTCCGGCGGAAGCAAACCTAAAATGGTTTCGGAGAGTAAAAAAAATGAAAATACAATTGCAGGTGAGTAGCTCTCAACCAATGAGTTAAGTAGCGCATTTATGTCAATAAAAAAATATTCGAGCCCTAATAATACAGCTACAAATACCAAAATTGTAATGCCACCTTTATAAGCAGTATTTTTTAAAAACGCATAAAATTTCGTTATTCTGTAATACCGATGTAATGCCAGTACTTTTGCTTGTGTTATCATAATTTTCTCTTTCCTTTTTACACTTCAGTAATTGAAAACAAACTTTTACTTCTTCCGGATTATTCTTTGTACAATGTTTGTAATACTATATTTCGCGAAAGAAACATCCAGTGATTTCTTTACCTTCCTTCCGTTTTTGATTAACATTTATTTATGATCAAATTATAATGCGTAAGAAACTATCTCATGCATTACCAGCGTGATGGAGTAAATATTTTGTTAAAGTTGTGGCGGCTGCCAGATTGAAGTGGTGGATTTTGGAATAAAAAAGAAATCCTTTAAAAATGGAACCAGACTCACTGGTTTTGAATACGAATAATAAAAATTCAAATGAGGAATCTGATCATCATTTAATGGATCAATATCCGAAATAGTAGTCATTTCATTAGTTGAACCTGCTGGAAATTCAACGATAAATGGATTTACAGCATCATTTGAATACGAGTTCAGTCCATAGCAGGTGAGAATTGCTACCAAAAATAATATCCTGAAGAAAGATTTACGTGGTGTGTTCATGAATTTGCAAAGATAATGCTACTTTTATCAGGATTGTAATGTAACTTGTTATAAAATTGTTAATAAATCTAAAAACCAATATATGTTGATTGTAAGCTGCAGTTTTAAATTCTACCCGAAAATCCGATTATAAACTTTTATGCATTATTAAAGTGATTCCGAAGTTCCTGTAATTATCATACATTTGTATATACTGCCGGCAAGTGAATTTAATATCGTTCCGGAACTTACAAGCAATCTTATTGATAATGAATCAAAAATATAGTTACCAATGTTCCGATTGCAGCAAGCAGATTCCTGCTGGCGAAATCATTTATCTTTGTCCCGATTGCAGTGCAAAACAGCTGCCAAACCAACCTCCGCTCGGTGTGCTGAAAGTGATTTATGATTACAAAGCATTAAGTGAATTATCATTCCGGGAATTGGAGGAAAACAATTTCCTTCAATTATTACCTGTTAATGATCAGAAGAATTTTCCCAACCTTCGGGTTGGCAAAACTCCACTTTATAAAATCGATTCAATTGATGGACAGGTAAATGATTTTGAACTTTACCTCAAAGACGACTCACAAAATCCAACTTTTTCTTTTAAAGACAGGGCTTCGGCAGTAGTTTCGGCTTTCGCGAAAGAAAACGGAATTGATACCATTGTGGCTGCTTCTACCGGAAACGCAGGATCATCTTTAGCTGGAATATGTGCTGCACAAGGTCAGAAAGCAGTAATTTTTATCCCATCCACAGCTCCAAAAGCAAAACTTACGCAGATTATGATGTATGGAGCTACACTTATTCCGGTTGCAGGAAATTATGATAAGGCTTTCGATCTGAGTATAAAAGCTACAAAACGTTTTGGCTGGTACAACCGCAACACAGCTTATAACCCATTTACTATCGAAGGAAAGAAAACCGTTTCGTTTGAGCTTTTCAGCCAACTGAAGGAACATATTCCTGACTATATTTTTGTTCCCGTCGGCGATGGAGTAATTATTTCCGGTGTTTATAAGGGATTTGAAGATTTACTGGAGATAGGCATAATCAAAAAAATGCCCGTAATTATTGCAGTTCAGGCTGCTGGAAGTTGCAATCTCGTTGAAAATATTGGGAAAGAAGAATTTGTTTCAACTCCATCGGATACTATTGCCGATAGCATTTCCGTAGATATTCCCAGAAATTTCCATATGGCAGCCGGATACATCACCAAATATCACGGACAAACTATCACTGTATCTGACGATGATATTTTGAGGGCTTCATCCATTCTGGCAAAAAATACCGGTATTTTTACGGAACCAGCTGCAGCCGCTGCTTTTGCAGGTTTCCTTGATTATAAAAGCAGGTATTTAATTCCCAAATCTTCATCCAACGTGGTTCTTCTTACAGGCAGCGGCTTGAAAGATCTCAATGCAGTACAACCGTTGTTTGAAATCCCGCTGCCGGTTTCGCCGGATATGCATTCCGTTGAGGATTTTTTAAAAACTGTCAAATTTGGGATTTAAGCATCTTGTTAACCTGACTTCATATGCGAGATCACTCAAGGAGAAAATGTATATTTCTGTTAATGTGTATCTTAACAGCTGTTTCAGAATACACGTATGCACAATATGACACCCTTCTGAAAGAGCCGGTCCTGTGTACTTCCGGAGAATGGAACCTTGTGTTTAGTGATGACTTCGAAGGCAATTCGCTTGATGGCAACAAATGGATAACATGGTTCCCTTACACCGACGACGGAAGCGATAAATGCACGTTTTGCCGCACTCACGGAAACGAAGGACAGATATTCCGGGATGAAAATGCGGTGGTAAACGAAGGGAGCCTGAAACTTATTGCACGAAAAGAAACCGGCGAATGGATGGGCGAAACCAGGAATTATTCTTCAGCCTTAATTCATTCGCGGCAGGAGTTCGGAATGGGGAAATACGAAATTCGCTGCCGCATACCTTCTGGAATGGGCTTCTGGACGGCTTTCTGGATGTTTGGACGGAAAGCCACCGAAATTGATGTGTTCGAAATTGGATCGCAGAAACCACGCTATCATCATGTTGGAATTCATAGCTGGAACACAAAAACCAGCTTACAAAAAGGATATAAAGGACGCACTGATCTTAGCGATGGTTATCATATTTACACCATGATCTGGGATAGTAATTTTGTGAATGTTGCTGTTGATGGTAAAGAAGTTTGGCGGGTGAGTCAATTTGCCGGAAAGCGGGGTCGCGTTGTTAAGAAATGTCCGGTTAAACCGGGGAAATACTTACTGAATAAAACTTTCCCGCCCGAAGGTGAAATGTTGTCGGTAATAGCCGGAATGGCTGTTGGTACCAGCAATACACCGTTTACGAAAACACCCGACAAAAACACAGTATTCCCTAACCAGATGGAAATTGACTGGATCAGGATTTATGAAAAAAAATAATTATTAAATAACTACCGCCTAAGCATATGGTCAGATTTATTTTAAACGGACAGGCAACAATTTTCGAAGGTAATCCGGAAATTCCCCTTCTGAAATTCCTTAGAAACACAAAAAACATTACTTCCGTAAAAGATGGCTGCTCCTGCCAGGGTGCCTGTGGTGCTTGTATGGTTGAGATAAATGGCGAAGCAAAACTTTCGTGCCTCACGCCGCTGAAAAGACTTGAAAACGCAAAAATCAACACCCTGGAAGGATTACCTGAAAACGTAAGGGATATAATGGCCAAAGCCTTTGTTGAGAAAGGAGCCGTTCAGTGTGGTTTTTGCACTCCCGGTTTCCTTATGCGCACCAACATACTTCTTCAAAAAAATCCGACACCAACAAGAGACGAAATAAAACAAGCGCTTACTTTAAACCTTTGCCGCTGCACAGGTTACGTGAAAATTATTGATGCCATACAAGAAGCAGCCCAACGCCTTCAACAGCAACAACCTTCAATAAATACAACTCTCTCAGGCCATGTCGGCACTTCCTATCCGAAATACGAAGCGTATGAAATGGCTATCGGGAAACGCTTATTTGTTAATGATCTGAAATTTGACGGATTGCTGCACGGAGCATTATATTTTTCTGATCATGCTAAAGCAACGGTACTCGAAATTGATATTTCGAAAGCATTGAAATTGAAAGGTGTAGTTAGAATTATCACAGCCAAAGATATTCCCGGCAACCGTTTTGTAGGACTGATTTTCAAGGATTGGCCATTAATGATCAAACCCGGCGAAACAACACGTTATATTGGCGATGTGTTGGCCGGAGTAGTTGCCGAAACCGAAGATATTGCCCGTGAAGCAGTAAAACTGATAAAAGTAACCTATGAAGTTTTAAAACCGGTTACCGATCCGCACGAAGCCATAAAACCGAGAGCATTAAAGGTACATCCTGAAAAGGATAATCTTTTGGAAACCTGCCGGGTTTACCGTGGAGGAAGTGCCGATGAAATTCTTACAGGTTCCGATTTTGTTGCAAAAGGCAAATACCAGACACAGCGGATTGAGCATGCTTTCCTCGAAACAGAAGGAGCCGTGGCCATGCCTTTTGACGATGGCATTCACTTGTATTCGAATGGACAAGGAATTTATGAAGACCGGAAACAGGTAGCCACAATATTAAATTTACCGGTCGAAAAAGTAAGGGTTACACTCGTTTCCACCGGTGGTGGCTTTGGAGGGAAAGAAGATATGACTGTCCAGGGACATGTTTCACTGTTTGCCTGGTTACTTAAAAAGCCTGTAAAGCTTGTGCTTTCGCGTGATGAATCTATTCGAATGCATCCCAAACGACATCCTGTTTACATGGATATGGAAGTAGGTTGCGATAAAAATGGAATGCTTACCGGCCTTAAACTTTATGCTGTCGGCGACTCCGGGGCTTATGCTTCTGTCGGAACCAAAGTTATGGAGCGGGTTGCCGGCCATGCCAGCGGAGCCTATCATTTTCCATGTGTAAATCTCGAAGCATTAACTGTTTATACCAATAATATTCCCTGCGGTGCCATGCGTGGTTTTGGTGCTAACCAGGTTGCTTTTGCTCTCGAAGGCTGTATCGATGATCTTTGCAAACAAGGAGGATTCGATCGCTGGCAGTTCCGATATGATAATGCGCTTTGCGAAGGCAAAATGACTGCAACCGGGCAGGTACTTCATAAAGGTGTTGGTGTGCGGGAAACATTACTTGCAGTAAAACCCCATTATGACAAAGCCCGTTTCAAAGGACTTGCCTGTGGAATCAAAAACAGTGGAGTTGGCAATGGAATGGCTGATTTCAGCGATGTGATCATCGAAATAAAATCGGGAAACCATGTGGTTTTACATCATGGCTGGACCGAAATGGGCCAGGGTGTGCATACCGTTGCAACACAGGTTTTGTTTGAGGAAACCGGAATTTCACCTGCAATTGTTGAAGTAATTGTTGATTCAATTGCCGGAATTCCAACAGGCATGACCACTTCATCACGGGCAACTGCTCTGCTCGGGAATGCTATTCTCGATGCATCGAAACAAATCCGTGAGGATCTTAAACATAAAAGTTTACAGGAACTTTCAGGCAAAATTTATAAAGGGAATTACACCTGCGACTGGACCACCAAACCAGGTGCTGATGTTAAAGATATCATTACCCATTTTGCTTACGGGTATGCCACTCAACTGGTTGTTTTGGATGATTCCGGGAAAATAGAAACTGTGTATGCTGCTCACGATGCCGGTAAAATCATGAATCCGGTGATGTTCGAAGGCCAGATTGAAGGTGCAGTTCATATGGGATTAGGTTATGCTTTAACCGAAGACCTTCCTATGATTGATGGGCAATTGGTTTCCACAAAAATGCGCGATCTAAAAATCCTACGGGCAAAAGATATGCCTGAGGTTGTCGTTCTAGGCGTGGAAGTAAAAGATCCTGTAGGGCCATATGGTGCAAAAGGGTTGGGCGAAATCGGGTTGGTTCCGACTGCCGCTGCTGTTGCCAATGCATTATGCGATTTTGACGGGATACGCAGATATAGTTTACCTCTGAATAAATCTGTGTAAAATTATTCGCTATCTTTATAATTGTTCAATTAAAACGAATTCAATATGGTAACTATAAAATTATTCGAACAGAAAAAAGTCCGCACGTATTTCGATCCTGAAAAGGAGGTTTGGTATTTTTCGGTGATTGATGTGATAGAAATTCTAACAGAAAGCAGCATTCCTAAACGCTATTGGAGTGACCTGAAAAAGAAACTGACTCATGAGGGTAGTGAAGTGTACGAAAAAATCGTACGGTTGAAAATGATTGCTGAAGACGGGAAAAACAGAGAAACAGATGTGGCTACTCAACCCGTCAAATAGCTGAAAGCGAAGAAGCCAAAGGATTAACTCAAAATGCAAAAGCAGGCAAAAAAGGAGATGCCGTTGCAAAAAACGCCCGTAAAGAATTGGAATCAAAAACCGGTAAAAATGTTGTAACAGGGGAGAATTTTTTACCGCCAAAACTAATTAACCTGGAATTGGAATAATCTGATTGAAATTTGATAAAAAGTCACCTTCCCTTAATCTTACTGATAAATCGTAAATCAAATGTCCTTACTCCTCAAAAACGGAACCTACATTCATCCTGAAACCCTCAAATTCACTACTTCTGATATCATTGTTCATGAGGGAATTGACGGTAAGATTGAATTTGTCAGTCGGATTCATGAAGACCAATTCGAAAATATACTCGATTGTTCTGGCAAATACATCACACAATCTTTCGTCTGCGGGCATCACCACATATATTCTGCCTTGGCCCGCGGAATGGGCGCTCCCAAGAAAAATCCGGAAAATTTCAACGAAATACTGGAATACGTTTGGTGGACACTTGATAAATGCCTCGATGCCGAAATGATTGAAGCCAGCGCGCTTTACACTGCAATGGCAAGCATTAAAAACGGTGTTACTTTCGTGATTGACCACCATGCTTCGCCAAATGCCATTAAAGGTTCGCTCGAAATTATTGCCAGTGCTTTCGAAAAAGTAGGCGCTTCGCATTTGCTGTGCTATGAAATTTCCGATCGCGATGGTATGGATAAATCGGAGGAAGGACTTTGCGAGACTGCCGAATACCTTAGAAATCACCAGGGTTTGGTTGGCTTGCATGCTTCTTTTACAATTTCTGATGATACCTTGGAAAACGCCGTTGAACTTGCAAAACAAACAGAAACAGGCATCCATATCCATGTTGCCGAAGCCAAAAGCGACCAGGATCATTGCGTCTCAACATATGGAATGCGTGTTATCGAGCGTTTGGAGAAATTTGGCGCGCTTGAATCAGGCAAAACCATTCTGGGTCATTGCCTTCATTTAAGCGAAAATGAGAAGAAAATCATAAGCAACAG
This sequence comes from Bacteroidales bacterium, assembly GCA_038249705.1. Classification (GTDB taxonomy): domain Bacteria; phylum Bacteroidota; class Bacteroidia; order Bacteroidales; family UBA4417; genus UBA4417. The sequence continues at coordinate 9,725 of JBBSDC010000046.1, forward strand.
CCCGGCTTGGGTGGTTCAGAATACCGAAAGCAACCTGAATAACAAAGTTGGTTATTTCAATGCTGTGGGACTTGGCGGAAACATTATGATGGGCACAGATGGCATGCACAGCGATATGCTACGTAGTGCAAAAGCTGCCTTTTTCGTTGGTCAGAATTTTGATACCATTGGATACGATAGCGTTTATCAACGTTTCCGCAATGCTGACAGGTACTTGCAAAGCAACGGTTTCAAAGGGCATGGCCCGAACAACCTGGTAGTTTTAGATTATGATACGCCTACCCCTTTCAACACCGGCAATTTCTTTGGCCATTTTGTATTCGGACTCGAATCAAAGCACGTTCAGCATGTGATTTCACAGGGCAGACTGGTAGTTGAAAACCAGAAAATACTAACCGTGGATGAAGAGAAAATTCTAGTCTTTGCAAAGGAACAAGCCATAAGACTTTGGGCGAAAATGAAGGGATAGTTTTTTTAGACTAATTTTGCCATCATTTGACGGTCAATCATTTGTTAAGTACGATTTACGAAATACGATTATAGTGCTTGAGTAAGTTACCGGAACATATTTAAATCGCTGGCAAACAATTCGTAAATCGTCATTCGTAAATCAGTATCATTCGTAAATCGTACCTCACAAATCGTAAATACATTAGGCTCTCAACTTTCTATGGAAATATCTCTTTTACAAGGAATCGGCTATTTTGCCTCAATAGTTATTGCACTTTCAATGACTATGAGCTCCATCCTGAAATTCAGATGGATAAATCTTTTAGGCGCTCTGACCTTTTCCACATACGGATTCCTGATTGGAGCCTGGCCGGTTGGATTTCTCAATGCATTTATTGCTTTGGTCGACATTTATTATCTGAATTCAATCTATTCGAAAAAAGAGGTTTTCGAAATACTGGAAGTGCGGGCTGATAACAGGTACCTGATACGATTCCTGCAATTTCATGAAGATGATATCGAAAAGTACTTTCCGGGATTTGTGTATCAGCCTGAAATGAATACCATTAGCTTTTTTGTTTTACGCAATATGGCTGTCGCCGGTGTTTTTCTTGCGCATCGCGATCAAAACCATTGTCTTTCAGTTGGATTGGATTTTGTGTTGCCTGAATATCGCGATTTTAAGAATGGCAAATTTATCTACCTTCGATTACGGGATCGCTTTATAAATGAAGGCTTTACAAAAGTGATTGCCGACGGGCGGAGTGAAAAGTATTCGAAATACCTGATAAAATTAGGTTTTGAGAAAAACGCTGAAGGTCTGTTTGAAAAAATAGTAGTGGCTGCAAAATAGTGTCAGACACCCTTTGGGCAACCAATAATTTCACCCTTCGGGTATCGAAATCAATTCGCCCTTCAGGTGTGCAGACACTTAAATAAATTTTTCTATGAGCAAACTCCTGATCATCAACGGAACCATTATCAACGCTGAAACTACTCTTCTGGCTGATGTTGCAGTAAGTGAAGGCGTGATTTCAGAAATTGGGCATCTTGATCCCGCAAAATATCCTGCCTTTAAAATTATTGATGCCAAAGGCAAATACATTTTCCCTGGTGGAATTGATCCTCATGTTCATCTCGAACTGCCCACTCCGGCTGGGCCATCCTGTGATGATTTCCTGAGTGGGAGCAAAGCCGCTGTTGCCGGAGGAACAACTTTCTTAATCGATTTCGTTACTCCTTCTCACGGACAATCATTAATGAAAGCTCTTGCTTTTCGCCTGAAGGAATCTAACAAATGCATGGTTGACTACACATTGCATATGGGAATTACCTGGTTCGACGAAACCATTCCGGAACAAATGGAATGGTGCGTGAATGAAGTTGGCATCAAATCCTTCAAAGCTTACCTGGCATACAAAGGCAGCATAGGAATTGAATATCAAGAACTTGAACATGTAATGACAAAAGCGGCTTCGCTCAATGCAATCGTACTTGTGCATTGCGAAGAAGGCGGTGTAATTATTGAAAAACAGAAGAAATTTATAAACGAAGGAAAAACTGAACCTTTATATCACGCCCTTTCGCGGCCTGCAGAAGTGGAGTCCGAATCTGTGAGGAAAGTAATTGAACTTTGTCGCAAAACCGGATGCAAAACTTATATCGTTCATACTTCAACAGCAAAATCCATTGAATATATCAGGGAAGCTAAAAAAGAAGGGCTTCCGTTGTTTTGCGAGACCTGTCCCCAGTATTTAGTGCTCGACGAAAGTGTGTATTCAAAACCTTTACCTGATTCATTGAAATATGTGATCAGTCCGCCTATCCGATCAAAACAGGATCAGGAAGCGCTTTGGCTGGCATTGGCAGATGGAACGGTGGATGTAATTTCAACCGATCATTGTCCTTTTAATACAAAAGGGCAGAAGGATGTTGGCATTAACGATTTTACAAAAATCCCCAATGGCGCCGGAGGAATCGAAAACAGGCTGGCACTACTTTATACCTATGGCGTTTTAACAAAAAAAATCAGTCTGCAACAATTTGTTAAGCTTACTTCCACCAATGCAGCCCGTATTTTCGGACTTTATCCTCAAAAAGGAGCCATAGCAGTTGGATCAGATGCTGACCTGGTGATATGGAATCCGGAAATGAAATCGATTATTTCTGTTGAAAATCAGATGCAGAAGTGTGATTCGAATATTTATGAGGGATTTGAGATAAAAGGAAAATCCGAATACATTTTTCAGGAAGGTAAAGTTTTGCTGCCACTTGAATACAACCTGGATAAAATCTGAATATTCGCAATTCGCGAATCCCGAATTAATAATAAAGATCATGAAGAAACACACAGCAGAATGCGCCCACACTATATTTTGATACTTCTGAAAAAATAATTTCAACGGGATATCCTTAAGTCTTGAAGCCATATTCTCTTCAATCAAATTTGTAAACAAAAAGCTTTTTCAGCTGTTAAACACATTCGGTTTGTAATTCGCAGTGATTAAGGAATATAAACATCGATTGATTTAATAACCATTTGAACTAAAATCGCTTTAAAAATCTCATTTACTTTATTCTTAAATTACCGTTGTCCAAAAATAAATTCATAAGGTATTCATATTTAACAATTTACCATTATGGCTACAACCTTCAAATATGCTGCAATAAACGAAGCTCCCATTTACCAAAGTGTTTCGGAAAATAAAGGTGTAAAGGTTATTAACCGGATACTTTTGGGTACATATGTTACAATAACCGCTGAGGACGGTGATTTTGTAAAAGTTGTAACCGCCGGTCCTGATGGCTGGATGAAAAAGTCGGATCTGACTGACAATATGGGTCTGAAAATATTCTATCTTGATGTTGGACAGGGCGATGGTGTGCTTATTGAAACAGGAGAATTGAAAATACTTATTGATGCAGGCCCGGGGAATAATATGTCGGGATATTTAACTAAATGGCAATATACTTATCTTATTAACGCCAATAAACCTATACATATTGATTATTTGTTTGTTAGTCATTTCGACACCGATCATTATAAAGGATTCATTAAAATAATTGAAAATCCGGCATTTACATTTGGTAACATCTATCATGCGGGTATTTTAAAGTTTGCTTCTAAAGGCAACACATATTCAAGCGGTATTGGTGATATTGTGAAAAAAGATGGTAAAAACTACCTGACCAAAATATTTGATAACCTACTGACTGTTACGGAGAATAACTCTTTTAACCTGGATATTTCTTCGTTTATGGCTGCATTAAAAAAAGCGGATGAAGAAGATAGGGTTAAGCGTGTAAAGCGTCTTAAAGCGGGTGATATTCCTGTGAAAAAAACTATTGAAGGAAAACCCTTCCGTATCGAAGTATTAGCCCCATTCAACGAGAAAATCAGCAACAGAAACGCTTTTATTTACTGGACTGATGAAGGTAAAACAATTAATGGTCACAGTATTGTACTGAAAATAACATTCGGAAACCGGACTTTTCTGCTTGGAGGCGACCTTAATACCCAGGCTGAAAAATATCTGATGGCGAAATACTCCCCGGCCAATCCTTTCGAAGTTGATGTTGCCAAAGCCTGTCATCATGGCTCATCCGATTTTACTGAACAATTTATGCAACTTGTAAATCCATTTGCAACTGTTATTTCTTCGGGCGATAACGAAGGGTTTTCGCATCCGCGTGCCGATGCAATAGGCTGTGCCGGTAAATATGCACGCGGGAAAAGGCCACTTGTTTATTCTACTGAACTGGCGCGTTCAGTAAATATGAAGAGCAATACTATTCTTTTTGGAATGATTAATCTGCGCTGTAACGGTGATGAAATATACATCAGCCAAATGAAGGAAGTAAAAAGCCCAAACGATTTGTGGGATTCATATGAGCTATAGCTGAAACTGTCCGAAACTGTATTTCTACTCTTACCGGTTATAAACTTCCCATGTTCAAAAAAAGTAAACTATCTTTGTTTTTCAATCATTTTCTTCCCAGGATAAGAAATTGATTTTTATACCGGATTAAAATTACTTTATCCATTCCCTTCATGAAAATAGTTTTGTTATCGCTGCTCATTTTTGCAGCATTAAGTAGCTTTTCGCAGAACAAATCGCAATACGATAATGTATTTCTGGCTACTGCCAATGATTTCAGGAGAGCAGAGCCGCAGGTTATACTGGCCTCCGATTATGTGTATTCAAGTCCGGTTGATAAGGATAACACACATAGGGAAAGCGCAATTGCTTTTATTATGAAATGGATGCAGGGAACACCCGATTACTCGTTTCCACTTGATGAAACACTTACCAAAATCGCTAAAAACGATTACGATCTGATAGGAGTTTATATTGCAAGTTGTGCAAAATATGCTCTCGAAAAAGGCAAAGGTGTTAGCCGCGACGATATTAAATACAATTCATATGTTTTGTTGGTAAACTACTGCGAAAATCCTGTAAATAACTATAAAATCCGTGGGGAAGTTAAAAAACTGGCCGATGCCAAAAATCAGGATAAACTGAAGGAATACCTTGAGAGTAAGAAATAAAGGATGAACTACTGATAATTCTTCACTTTGCCACAGCAACACAAAATATATTTAGCTCCTTTTCAGGGAATTACAGGGGTTACATTCCGTCGGGTTTATGTAAAACATTTCCAGGGAGTTGATAAGCTTTTCACTCCTTTTTTTACTGCAATCCATCACAACAGCAAGCTCCCGGCCCGAAAACTTGCCGAATTGGGAAACCCTTTTGAAAACGGGATTGAAGTTGTACCACAGATTTTAAGTAAAGATGCCGATGAAATTATTCGCTTTGCCCGGTTTTGCGAAAACCTGGGTTTTAGCGAAATAAACTGGAACCTTGGCTGTCCGTACCCGCAGGTAGCCGATAAGAAAAGAGGCTCAGGCATGCTTCCATACCCAGAAATGATTGATGAAATCCTGCGAAAGGTAATTGACGAAGTCGCTTTCAGGTTTTCCGTAAAATGCAGGCTTGGGTATTTATCTTCAGATGAAATATTTGAACTTATTCCTGTTTTTAACAAACATAACATTCCTGAATTAACCATTCATGCGCGCATTGGCAAACAACTTTACGCTGGTGAACCTGATCAGGAAATTTTCAACCAGGCAATTTCGCTTCTCACGGTTCCGGTAATTTATAACGGAGACATTTTTACTAAAAATGATTTCATGTACTTCGGCAATACGTTTCCGGCAATAAAAACCTGGATGATAGGGCGTGGTTTGTTGTATGATCCGTTTTTGCCTGCTGATTGTAAAGATCTCTATGTTGCAACTGACCGCAAGGCTCACATCAGAAAATTTATTGATGATTTGTATTTCGGATACCGCAGGCAAATGAATGATAATATGTCGGCTGTCAGCGTTTTAAAAGAATATTGGTCGTACCTGGCAATCTCATTTAACGATCCTCACAAAGTATTTAAGAAGATCAAAAAGGTGCACACCTTTGATGAGTATGAGGATGCCGTTTCCTGGGTTTTCGGGGAGTTTGACTGGGTGGGATATAGGAAAATACTGCCGGAATAAAAGCAAAAAACCCCGCCATTAAAGCAGGGTTTGTCTGTTATATTCTGTATCTCTATTCTTCCTCAACCTCTCCTTGTCTCCCCCTCTTCCTTTCCCCTTGTCCTTTTTTACTTCGGATCGTAAGCCCATTTAAGCAGGGTTGATCCCCATGTGAAACCACCACCGAATGCTGCCAGTATCACATTATCGCCTTTACGGAGTTTCGATTCCCATTCCCAAAGGCAAAGAGGTATGGTTGCTGATGTGGTATTGCCATATCTTTCGATATTAATCATTACTTTTTCTTTTTCAAGACCCATGCGGTTAGCAACAGCATCGATAATACGCATATTTGCCTGATGAGGCACAAGCCATGCAAGGTCTTCCGATTTCAGATTATGTTTTTCCATCATCTCCACCGAAATATCAGCCATTTTCGAAACAGCCCATTTGAAAACGGTTTGACCGTCCTGGTAAATATAGTGCTCCTTGTTATCCACCGTTTCGTGTGATGCAGGGCGTTGTGAGCCGCCGGCTTTCATATATAAATGATGACGTCCGGTGCCGTTGGTCCTGAAAATTGAATCAATCATTCCAACATCTTCGGTTGTAGGTTCAAGCATTACAGCAGCAGCAGCATCGCCGAAAAGCGGACAAACAGCCCTGTCAGTATAATCAACTATTGCCGACATTTTATCAGCTCCGACAATGATTACTTTTTTGTTTGTTCCTGATTCAATAAATTTCTGACCTACAGTAAGTGCAAACAGGAAGCTGGAACATGCTGCATTCATATCATAGCTGAATGCATTGGTAATTCCGCATTTATCGCTGATTATGTTGGCTGTTGCCGGAAACATCATATCCGGAGTAACGGTAGCACAAATAACCAGATCAACATCCTCTGGATTGGTATTTGTTTTAGCGAGCAAAAGCTTAACAGCTTCAGCACCCATATCGGATGAAGCCAGGCCTTCGCCCTTTAAAATATGTCGTTCGCGGATACCAATACGTGTCATTATCCATTCATCGGTAGTATCAACCATACGACTTATCTCCTCATTATTGAGTATATAATCGGGGGCATAACCTGCAACTCCGGTAATAGCGGCTCTTAGTTTTGTCATAAGTATTTGTTCTCTTGTTGTTTAAAAGCAATTTGTACAAACAATGTTAACAGTTTCCCGGTTTGGGATCATGCCAAAGGCCTTGTACGGCCGGAATTAGTATTTTATTCCAGTATAAAACCTCCGTTGAGGTTTAAAAGTGCATGCTTTATTTTTGAAGCAATTTTTGCTTTATACACATCGCGGCCAAGTAAAACCATGTTTTTTATAGCGATGTCATTAGATATGCCATGACCCATTATAACGGCACCATTAATACCAAGTATTGGCGTACCTCCGTAGTTTTCGTAATTAAACCTGCGGATAAACCCATCAACAAGGTTTCGTTTTTCCATCAGGTCATAAAATGACTCAATGAGCTTGAGGATTATATTTCCTGTAAATCCATCGCATACAATAACGTCAGCTTTATTATGAAGGATATCGCGGCCTTCAATGTTACCCAAAAAGTTAAAGTCTTTCGAACCCTTCATCAGGCTGTATGCCGATTGTGTGGTAAGATTCCCTTTTTCCTCTTCATGACCGATGTTGAGTAATGCTACTCTCGGGTTTTCAACATGATAAACATTTTTAACATAAATGGATCCTATTAATCCAAACTGGTAAAAAACATCAGGTTTTGCATCGGGGTTAGTACCTATATCAACTAAAAGACTGTATCCGCCATCTTCCTGAGGAACAATAGCAGAAGTACATGGGCGGACAATACCTTGTATTGTATTAACGCTGAAAATTGAGCCAACAAGCATAGCACCGCTATTTCCGGCACTTGCGAAAGAATCAATTTTTTTATGTTTCAGCATATGAAACCCGACACTAATACTGGCATCCGGTTTTTTAGCAAGAGCTTTGGTAGGGTGCTCGCCCATTTCAATAATTTCGGCGGCATGCACTATTTCAAATAGTGCTGCATCACATCCGCGTTCGTGTAATAACGAACGTATAGCAGGCTCCTGACCTATTAAAACGATTTTATCGTCGTTCGATAGTTCCTTAGCTGCAAGAATGGCTCCATCAATGGCAGCCACCGGCGCGAAATCGCCGCCCATTACATCAAGTCCGATTCTCATTTAAAGAATCCTTTTCCTAACATGATTTGCCGTTTAAGTGGCAAAATTAAGCGGTTGTATTTTTTTCAATAGCCAGGCGGCCTTTGTAATAGCCACATTCGGGACATACGCGGTGATATAGTACCGACGTGCCACAGTTTGTGCAAATAATGAAGGTTGGTGCTTCAAGTTTATAATGTGTTCTGCGTTTTGCCGTTCTGGTTTTCGAGAACCTGTGTTTTGGATTTGGCATTGTTTTGTGTATTTAGTATTAGTTCAAACTATTTATTGATCAGTATTAAGTTTTTTGAGTGCTTCCCACCGGGGATCAACAGTATCGCTGGTGTTAAGCTTTTCGAGTAGTCGCAGCATTTCCGGATCACAGGTGCTCTTGCCATTTTCATCGTCAGGATGAAGCAGGCGGGCGGGCAGTGCCAGATGAATGAATTCATAAACATATGGCGCAAGATCAAACTGGTATTCCGTTTCCGGAATAACAACTACATCTTCACTTTCTTCCATATATTCAGCTCCCAGTTTTACAATCAGCTTCTGTGTATCGGAGATAGGGAAATAAAATTCATCGCTACAGCGATCGCAGGTTACCAGCACTTTACCTTCGAGTGTGATATTGAAAATCATCATTCGTTCCATCTTTTCGAGGGCAACGGTAATATGGATCTGACCTTGCTGAATAAGCGAAAACTCAAAATGTTCAAAGAACGAATCATTCACCTCAAACTCAAACTGATGATTTCCAGGCTCAAGCCCAACGAACTGAATAGTATATTCTTTGACGCGGTTCACTTAGCTAAGTATTAAATTGAGGGGCGCAAAATTACGAAATCCTATTTTAAATAACAAACTCTTGTTTTGCAGATATTTATTCGCGCGCAAAGCTACTCTTTGGTAATGTCTGGTACTATTACCATCCAAACTCCGATCCATAAAACTGGTGATTGGAATTTATTTTCTTCCGAAGTCAGCCGGAATTTCACCCCAAGCCTTTGTTTCCCATTTTAATATTTTAGTATCTACACGGTTGTTATGAAGCCATTCGACAGCCTGATCCAAAATATTAAACAATTCCTTGTTTTTAACTGTCCGTGGAAGTTGTGTATTCACTTTTCGCTGTTTAACCCACAATATAGCGTTCCTGGAGTCGCTGTATAAGGGCAATGATAACTGATTCTGTTGTAGCCAGGCCAGCCCTGTTACTATAGCCAGAAATTCACCGATATTAGTTGTCCCTTGTGGGAAAGGTCCGCGGTGAAATATTTCCTGCCCGGTAATCATGTTTACTCCACGGTATTCAAGTACACCCGGATTTCCGCTACAGGCAGCATCAACACAAATCGCCTTACGGAGCGGTTCGCCATATAATTTCCGCAACTCACTGTTTATCGGTGCTTTTTCAGTTTTACCGTAATAATTCCAGGCACTGCTGCTAAAAGCTATTTTAGCTTCGTCGAGAGTGGTGAATCCTTTGTACTTAGCTGCGGCATATCCGTCAACCTGCTTTTTACATTTGTCCCACGAGTCGAAAATGCCCGTTTGGTGGCCTTCCCATACTACATAATATTTATTTTTGGGCTTTTTCATTACAGGGGCAAAAATAGAGGATTTTTTTTCTACTACAAATCTGACAGCCCATTATCATTTCTTATTAACATGTCAGCACAAATTTGAAGGTGACCTTGGCGGCTACAGACACCGAAATGAATCCATTTGCCGTGTGCAAAATCCTGAAACCAGACATAAGGATGGCAATGGTTCATCTTTGTGTTTTCCGGTTCATTCGTTCCTCGATCCGGAAGTTACCTTTACTGTGCCGGCTGATTATACCACCTATGGCATTGCCGATATGATTGCTCATTGCTTTGAAAATTTTTTCAGTGTCAGCGATTGCAGCCTGAGCGACCGTTTTATTACCGCTATTATTGCCGATGCCATGGAATGGGGACCGAAACTGATGGACAACCTGCATGGTTACGACGAACGGGCTGCCATAATGTACGATGCTACAATGGCACTGAACACGATGACGGGCAATGGAAAGGGTGGCGGCGACTGGGGAGTGTATGGCATGGGGCATATCCTTTCGTTGCTTCATGGCGCTCCGCATGGCGGTTCACTGTCAATAATTTTTCCGGCTTGGATGAAGCATTTAAATAAAAAGGCTGAAAAACGGATTTCGCGATTGGAAACCTTGTTTTTTGGAAATGGTGACGTGGATGCAACTACATTACGTTTTGAAGAGTTTTTTACACGGATTTGGTGTCCCGGTTCGTTTGTCGCAGGAGGGGATTGGGGAGAATTTGAAGAGATTGTTCAGCTTATGATCCGCAATAAAGTGGAAGGCAGAAGTTATAAACTAACCGAAGATGATTACCTGAAAATTATGGATTTGGCAAAATAAACTCATTTTACAATCGAAAAGCTTTTACTGTTCGCGTAATTGCCTATAAAATAAAAACCCCGGCTTGTCGTCCGGGGTTTTTGTTTTATAGAAACAGAAGTGTGATAAAAACTATTCTTCTTCTTTCTCCTGCTCTTCGTAAGTTTTGAGTAAGGTGGTCTGTACATCTGGCGGTACCTGAGCATATTCGCCAAAAGCGAGCGAATAACTACCACTACCCGAAGTAAGCGAACTCAATGCGGTGGAGTAACGGTTCATTTCGGCGAGAGGAACTTTAGCTTTAATTTTCTGGTAGTTTCCTTCGCTGTCCATACCCATTATAATGGCGCGGCGACCTTGTAAGTCGGTCATAACGTCGCCCATACGCTCGGCTGGCACCATAACCTCAACATCATAAATAGGTTCAAGGATTTTAGGTCCGGCATTTTTAAATGCTTCTTTGAAAGCCTGACGTCCGGCAAGTTTGAACGCTAATTCGTTGGAGTCAACCGGGTGCATTTTACCATCGTAAACGTTAACAACGATATCGCGGGCGTAGGAACCGGTAAGCGGGCCTTCCTCTATTTTTTCCATAATACCTTTAAGGATTGCCGGAATAAAACGTGCGTCAATAGCACCACCTACTATACAGTTGTTGTAAACCAGTTTGCCTCCCCATGGCAGCACATGCTCGTCAGTACCACGTACGGCGAACTCCGACTGGAATTTCATGCCTTCAGTATAAGGCTCAATAAGCATATGCACTTCGCCAAATTGTCCGGCACCGCCTGACTGTTTTTTGTGGCGATACATAGCTTTTGCTGATTTGGTTATGGTTTCGCGGTAAGGGATTTTAGGTGCGATAAATTCGACAGGGATTTTATCGAGGTGTTCGAGATACCATTTTGCAATATTAAGGTGTAACTCACCCTGGCCTTTAAGAATAATTTGTTTGAGTTCTTTCGAATATTCAATTAAAAGCGTTTGATCCACTTTGTGCATTTCGTTTAGGCGTGCACCCAGTTTTTCATCGTCAGCTGAATTTTTAGGCTTGATAGCCATGCTGATTTTTGGTGCCGGGAATTCGATAGGAACGATAACATCTTCTGCATTTTTGATAGAGTTGAGCGTATCACCGGTACGGGTATTTTTAAGTTTGATGGTTGCAGCAATATCGCCGGCACAAACTTTCTCCACTTTTTCGCGCTTTTTACCTGCTATGATCAGCAATTGCGAGATTCGTTCTTTCCCTGAATTGGTGCCGTTAATCAGATCCATAGCCTCAGTTACTTCGCCGCCATATACTTTAAAGAAAGCGATTTCGCCAAGGTGCTCCTCAACAGCAACTTTAACTATCAATAAGGATGTAGGATCCGTTGATTTACAGGTGAGTTCTTTGCCGGTGGTGGTTACTACAGCTGGCATTTCGTCAGGAGCAGGAACCGATGAACATATAAATTCCATCAGTCGGCCAATACCTTTATTATGCTTTGCCGAAAGGCATAAGACAGGGAATAAACCACGGCTGATGATACCGGCTTTCAAACCATTTTCGAGTTGTTGCTCGGTGAGCGAACCGGTTTCGAAGAATGCTTCCATAAGTGACTCATCACTTTCGGCTGCCTTTTCGATCAGCGCATTGTGAAGGTCTTCGGCTTTGGCCATTTCTTCAGCAGGAATATCCAGTATGTCTGGTTTTCCACCTCCATCAGCATACTTCAGCATTTTCATCTGCAAAAGGTCGATGATAGAATTAAAACCATGACCCTCATTTACAGGATATTGTAACAAAGTAACGTTTCCGCCAAACTGAGTTTTAAGCTGACGAAGGGTTTCTTCGAAATTTGCTTTTTCATGCTCCAGTTGGTTTACAGCGAAAATTACCGGTATATTGTTTTTATTGGTTAGCCTCCAGGTAATTTCGGTACCAACTTCAACGCCATTCTGAGCGTTAACAAGCATTATAGCTGTATCTGCAACATGCAGTGCAGCAACTACTTCGCCTATAAAGTCGTCGAAACCCGGTGTGTCTAAAATGTTGATCTTTTTCCCTTTGTATTCAACATACATTAATGTTGAGCAAACTGAATTTTGTCTTTCCAGCTCTATTTCACGGTAATCGGAAACCGTATTTTTATCTTCTATTGATCCGCGGCGGTTAAGTAAACCGCCCTCGAAAAGCATAGCTTCAGCTACAGTGGTTTTGCCTGATTTAGCGCCACCAATTAGTGCAATATTTCTAACTTCGTTTGTCTTGTAAACCTTCATGGTAACAGTGAGTTTATTGTGATTGAAACAGTGGTTCGGAAATAAATGGGTTGCAAAGTTATAAATTAGAGTAACATATCCAAATGTTATAGGGAAAGAGAGGTATTAAAAACAGTGAATCGCTAATAGTGTCTGATATTCAGATGCTTATATGTTTTAAATAAAATGTGTTTTGAATTCAGGCAGACTAAAAATCTCAATTTTTGAGCTTAATCCCTAAAGAGGGTAAAAATAGGAGGTTTAGTGCCTTAAAAATAAAATTAGTGTATTTTTGGGCAAAACATTTAAAGTGAGTTTTAAAATATCGAATAAGGAACAATGAATTTCGAAGTTATGAAGCTATAAAATTAGTGCCGCTATCATCATTATTATTTATTCAATTCCATTTAGGGTCTTTTACTTCATTATTCGATATTCATTATTCGATATTCATTATTCAAATCCCGTTTGGTTCTTGCTTGTCCAGGTTAGGGTTAAGATATTTAGGATATAATGAGAGCCAATTTTTTCTTTGAGAAACTCACAGATTAACTTCCTCAAAACTTATGAAGAGCTGAGCTTCGTTTTTTTTACAGCTTTTTTATGTTAATGCCCTACGGGCAATGTTCCTGTTACAGATTTTCTTTTATTGATATTGAAGTCCTGCGGACTGTAGCAAATAGCCAGGTGCTCCAACATTCAACCACCAATCTTTGGTCATTAGCTTGAACAGCCACCGTTATTCCTGCCTCATTAACAATTGGGGAAGTTATTTTGAAAGTTTCACTTTGTAAACAACTTATAAAAATTCCTGTCCAATTTCAGTGATGCAATCCATCGGATCAGAATATGTTTTATTTCAACTTTGCAGCCAATGTGATGTTGCTTTTTTTTAAGCTGTTTTAAAATTATACAGGCACTCTTTTGCTTCTGTATATAGCTAAAAATTTTAATTCGGCCTTTCGGAGCCACACAGCAGAAATGGCAATAATAATCCTTGGCCATATAAGCCAGTGGATGGCATAACCTAAAGTTAGAAACAACAAAGGATCTTCGAGTTGTGAATGGGAAAGCGAAACATGGTGGTTTAGCAAATCGGCATCTTCGCGGTTCATTTTGCCTTTTTCCGATTCTTCAATCATAATGGCAGAGCCGTAGGCAAGCCCAATGAGATTGGCAACAACCCATGAAAGTGTGGTGCTGCGTGGCAAACCAAATAGTTTCATAAGCGGTGACAATGGTTTTTCGATAGCGCCAATCCATCCAAACTCCTCCATTACCTGCTGGAAAATGAGGAGGATATTTACGAGAACAAGAATTTTCAGCGTTGTAACCGAAATACTACGCATCCAATTCATGAATACCAAACCGAAATCCTGATGCCGATCTGCAATCTGAACAGCAATAGTTGAAAAACTTCCGGGCATAACCATATTCAGCATCCAACCCACGGCTATGCTGCCTGTTAGCCTTACTATAAGCATCCGCAGAGCCGAGGAACCGGTTCGTTTCATTACAGCCGTCTCGATAATAAAACCATGTGAAACCAAACACATGGTGGCAAGTATAATGCCTTCGCGCATCGGGAGATCCAAAACTGAAAGTACTGCAACAACTGAATAGATATTTGTAAAAATACTGGTTATCAATACAATGGCCGAAACGCCTGGCAATCCAAGGTAACTGAATAATGGCCCGGTGTATTTTGCCATCAACGTAAGGACACCAAAATAATCGAGCAACATTACACCAAACGAAACCGGCACAGTGATTTTTATAAGCCACCAAGCGGTTTTCATGCCTTTGGGAAAGGCTGCCTGAAAACAACTTTTCAATCTTGAAAGTATGGAGTATTTCGCATTTTTATTCCGTAGGCTGCTCATTATTTTTTTTTAGGAGCTGCAAATGTATCGAAAAGACTTTTTGAAAAATATGCATATCTAAATGAAGAAGTTTCTGAATTAGAGAAACTTGCATATTAACTTACTCAAAACTTATGAAGATGTGAGCTTTTTTTTCACAACTCTTTTATGTTAATGCCCTACGGGCAATGTTCCTGTTACAGATTTTCTTTTATTGATATTTATTGAAGTCCTGCGGACTATAGCAAATAGCCAGGTGCTCCAACACTCAACATCAATCTATGGTCATTAGCTTGAACAGCCACCGATATTCCCAACCCACTTGCAATTGGGGAAGTTATTTTAAAAGTTTCACTTAGATGAATCCTAATCTAAAACAGGTATTTAGTTTTTGGTAAATTTAGATCTGAAAAGATGGTTTCCTGATTCCAGAACAATCAAATATAACCCTGCACTGAGTTTACTTACATCAATAGTTGGGTTTATCGGAAGTACTGATTTTTGAACAATCTGCCCATTCGAATTTATTATGCTGATATGGACAATTTCAGTATAAAACGGAATTTGAATATATAAGAA
>JBBSDC010000047.1:0-24574 GCA_038249705.1 Bacteroidales bacterium
ATTCCTGCAACAATGGATTCTATTGATTAGAGTTTGCAAAAGTATGTATTATATTTGTATTTTAAACGATTAAGTTAACAGAAGTTAAATTCACCATATTGTTTAATTATTTAACCATATTGGTTAAACAAATAATTTGTTCAAGTGTTTTGTGTATAGAATGATTGACTAAAAGTATGAAGAAAGAAAAAGTGATTATAATAGGGGCAGGTTTTTCAGGTCTTGCAGCAGCATCAGTTCTGGCAAAAGAAGGATTTGCTGTAACTGTGCTTGAGAAAAACAGCACACCCGGAGGTCGCGCCCGAAAATTTGCTGAGAACGGTTTTACTTTTGATATGGGTCCCAGCTGGTATTGGATGCCCGATGTATTCGAGAAATTCTTTGCTTTATTCAATAAAACCCCTCAGGATTATTACCATCTGTTGCGTCTTGATCCTTCGTACCGGTTTTATTTTGGTAAAGATGACATAGTAGATGTTCCGGCCACATTTAATGATGTGGTTGAGATTTTCGAAAAGGAGGAAGCTGGTGCAGGAGTAGCATTGAATAAATTTCTGGTTGAAGCCGAATATAAGTATAAGATTGCCATGAGCAAATTCGTATACAAACCCGGACTTTCGATGTTTGAATTTGCTCAACCCGAAATGCTTGCTTCTGTTTTCAGACTTGATATGTTCAGTTCATTTGAGAAACATCTGAAACAATATTTTAAAAGTCCCCGTTTGAGGCAAATGCTTGAATTTCCTATCCTGTTTCTGGGTGGGACAGCAAAAAACACCCCGGCTTTATATAGTTTAATGAATTACGGCGACATAAAACTTGGAACTTGGTACCCTGTAGGCGGCATGTATAGCGTTGTTGAAGGGATGGTAGAATTAGCAGCTTCACTGGGCGTAAAATTTGTGTATAACAGTCCTGTCGAAAAACTTGAAGTTAATAAGGGTAAAATAAATTATGTTACGGCTGCCGCTGAACGTTACGAGGCAAATTACATACTTGCAACAGCAGATTACGAGCATGTGGAACAGCATTTGCTTCCTGACGGATATAAATCCTATTCGAAAAAATACTGGGATTCGCGGGTTTTGTCCCCTTCATCACTTATATTTTTTCTGGGTATCGACACTAAACTGGAAGGCATTGCACACCACACCTTGTTTTTTGATCAGGATCTTGGCATACATTCAGAGGCTATTTATGAAAATCCGGGCTGGCCTGAAAATCCCTCGCTGTATTTTAGTTGTACTTCAAGAACTGATTCATGCGTTGCACCCGAAGGCATGGAAAATCTGTTTGTACTTATTCCTGTTGCTCCGGGATTGGATGATACAGAGGCTATCCGTGAAAAATATTTCCAAATTATCCTTGAAAGATTTAAGCACCTTACAGGTCAGGATATTAGTAAAAATATTGTTTTCAAACGAAGTTATGCACATGCTGATTTTGAAAAAGACTACAATGCATTCAAAGGAAATGCATATGGTTTAGCAAATACACTGTTACAAACTGCTTTCCTGAAACCTAAAATGAAAAGTAAAAAAGTAAAAAACCTGTTTTATGCCGGCCAACTTACAGCACCGGGACCAGGCGTACCTCCAGCCCTAATTTCGGGCGAAATGGCTGCCCGGTTAATTTTAAAAGAATCAAAATCTGGGAAATAATTCTTTTTACGTAATCTCAAAAATGAGCACAACCGGATATGAAAGAACTTTTTGATATGATATCGCGCAAGTCGAGCAAAATGACGACTGTAATGTACAGCACGTCTTTTTCGCTTGGGATACGCTTTTTTAGTAAGCGTTTTCATGATCCTATTTATGGGATTTATGGTTTCGTGCGTTTCGCGGATGAAATTGTGGATTCCTTTCATGGTTTCGATAAAAAGAAACTTTTGCAGCGGTTTACCGAAGATACTTACACCGCTATTGAAGAAAAGATAAGTCTGAATCCGATATTGAACAATTTCCAATATGTTGTAAACAAGTATTTTATTGAAAAGGAACTGATTGATCTCTTTCTGAAAAGTATGGAAATGGATCTCGAAAATATTGAATACGATCAGCAGAAATATGAACAGTACATTCTTGGATCGGCTGAAGTTGTTGGACTCATGTGCCTGAGGGTATTCTGCGAAAGCAACCAGCAAAAATACGCTGACCTTAAACCTTCAGCAATGAGACTTGGTTCAGCATTTCAGAAAATTAATTTTCTGCGCGATTTGAAAGCTGATTTTAAAGATCTGGGTAGAAGTTATTTCCCTGGTATCGATTTAAATAGCTGGAATGATGCAACCAAAGCCGCTATTGAGGAGGATATAGAAAAGGATTTTGCCGACGGACTTGCCGGAATCAGGAAACTCCCCGACGGTGCGCGATTTGGTGTGTATGTTGCGTATGTTTATTTCCACGAATTATTACTGAAAATACGTCGTGTAAAAGCGGATAAACTTTTAAATGAACGTATCAGGGTAGCAGATGGAAGGAAATATATACTTTTGCTGAATGCCTATATGCGGAACCTAACAAACAGGATATGAGTAGGATTGGATATAGTTTATTGATTTTTCTTATCCTGGTTGCAGGCATTCAAAAGCTAAATGCTCAAAAAGTAACTTTAGAAGAAGCTCGTGAGCTGTTTTTCACAATAGACAAATCAGATGACGGTGCGCTGAAATTATATAAAACACTCGAAAATGCTGATCTTTCGAAAAATCCGCTTATGCTGGCATACAGGGGGGCTGCATCCGCTGCAGCTGCCGGATCAGCTAATGGTGTGCGGGAAAAACTGGATTTTTTTAACAGAGGAAAAGGGGAACTTGATAAAGCCGCAGGATTGAAACCTTTGGATGCTGAAATCCGTTTTCTCAGGCTCGCAACCCAGGTAAATGCACCGGCTTTTCTGCGATACTCATCTGATATAAATAGTGATAAATCCATGATTATTAAAACATTAACCAATGTTCCTGCAATGCATGCAAATGCTTATCTTTATCAACGGATTTGCAGTTTTATGCTAACTCATGCTAATTTGGAATCAAGTGAAAAAACAGCTGTAAACCAGCTTCTTGTAAAATTCAAATCAAAATAATCGGAATGGAAAACGTAATTCTTGTTGATACTAACGATACTCCTGTCGGACAAATGGAGAAACAGAAAGTTCATTTGAAAGGTGAACTACACAGGGCTCTTTCGGTACTTATATTTAACAGTGATGGTGAAGTTTTGCTTCAGCAGCGGGCGTTCAGTAAGTATCATACTCCAGGTTTATGGAGTAATACCTGTTGCAGCCATCCCCGGCCTGACGAGGATAGCCTTAACGCTGCAACACGACGATTGAGTGAAGAAATGGGATTTACAACTCCACTCTTCAAATCCTTTGATTTCGTATACAAAGCTCACTTCGATAATGGACTTATTGAACATGAGTTTGACCATGTTTTCTTCGGAACTTTCGATGGCGATCCTATCGTTAATCCTGAAGAAGCTAATGGTTTCAAATGGGTTAAACTTAACAGCCTGATGGAAGATATGCGGTCGGCACCTGAGAATTACACTGTTTGGTTCAGGATAATTATGGAGAAAATGGAAGAACGATTTCCTGAACTGTTTACCTGAAAAATTTTTTATTCATACTAAAATTTGAGAGATAAAATGGAAATGATAGTGAATATCCTTTTAGTAGTTCTGGCCTTTTTCTTCATGGAGTTCATGGCCTGGTTTACTCATAAATACGTAATGCATGGCTTTATGTGGACTTTCCATAAGGACCACCATATCCGCGATGGACGTAAAATTGAATGGAATGATGTTTTTGCAGTTATTTTTGCCATTCCGAGCATACTGCTGATTTACTTCGGAGTAATTAATCCCAACAGTTACCTGCTGAGTATAGGTATTGGAATTATGTTATACGGGGCTGCTTACTTTATGTTTCACGACGTATATGTACACCAGAGAATCCCTGTTTTTAAGAATTTCTCAAACCGTTATCTGCGTGCAACAGTAAAAGCTCACAAAGAGCATCATAATCCTCACGCCGAATACAATTATGGGTTTCTGATTGCACCTTTTAAGTATTATAAAGCAGTGTATAGTAAAGAAAAGATTACGAAATAATCAGCACTTCTGACATTAAAAAATTTCATGGAAAACTGGTTGTATGTTTTTATTAATCTTGGGGCGATAAGTATTCCCTTTGTTGCGGGTTTCGATAAAAGGCTTCAGTTTCAGAAGCAGTGGAAATTCCTGTTTCCTGCTATGTTGCTGACCATGCTGGTGTTTATTCCCTGGGATATACTCAAAACATATCTTGAAGTCTGGGGTTTCAATCCAAGGTATTTAACAGGATATTACATTGGCAATTTGCCTGTGGAGGAATGGATGTTCTTTATTGCAATTCCATATGCATGCCTGTTCACCTATCATTCGCTGAATTACCTTGTTAAAACAGACTATTTGGGTAAATATTCAAATACTATTACACTTTCACTTGCTATATTTTTATTGATTATCGGTGTTTTAAATACCGACCGGCTATACACATCAGTAACATTTATTTCGACCGGAGGTTTTTTACTTTTTCATCATTTAATGATTAAAGCGCCCTATATGGGCCGTTTTTACATGATGTATTTTGTAACGCTAATCCCTTTTTTTATTGTAAATGGTTTACTTACAGGATCGTTTATTCCTGAAGAAGTGGTGTATTATGATAACACTCAAAACCTTGGCATACGAATTGGAACCATCCCTGTTGAGGATATGGTGTATGGATTATTGATGTTATTGATGAATGTAACCTGGTTTGAATATTTGAAAAACAGGGGGATATGATTTAGGGATTGGGATTTGGGGTTTGGGGTTTAAGGATTTCAACACTAAAGGAATCCGATCTATCAGGTTTAAATTGATATTAAACGGGGATATCATTTCTCTCGAAATATACTGAGTTACTTTGCCTCAGATCCTCCCCTGTCGGGCTTTGGAAAACACGGAGATCAAATTCAGGAACAATGGCCAGTATATGGTCAAAAATATCGGACTGTGTTTTTTCAAAACGCACCCATTCTGTTTCCATAATGAAAGCATAAACTTCAATTGGAATTCCTAATGAGTTGGGTTGGAGTTGCCGGACCAGTTGGTCACTCTTATTATTTACCAATGGATGCTGAGCCAGATATTCCTCGAGGTATGCCCTGAAAACGCCGATATTGGTTTGGCGGCGACCATTTACAAAAACCGAATTATCAATATTATTTTCCTTGTTATAATTTTCGAGTTCAGCTTCGGTACGATCAATATAATCCTTCAGAATATCAATTTTCCGGAATTTATCTATCATTTCCTGCGTACAGAATTTCACACTCGACATATCAATACTTATGGATCGTTTCATACGCCTTACACCTGCCTCCTTCATACCGCGGTAATTCTGAAACGAATCCGAAACAAGCGAATACGTGGGAAGTGTTGAAATTGTATTGTCAAAATTCTGGACTTTTACAGTAGTAAGTGATATTTCGAGTACTGTACCATCAGCTCCGTATTTGGGCATACTTATCCAGTCGCCCTGCCGCACCATATCGTTAGCCGAAAGTTGTATTCCGCCTACAAAGCCGAGTATAGGGTCTTTAAAAATCAACAACAGAACAGCCGAAAATGCACCTAAGCCGGTAAGCATATAAAGCGGCGACTGATTGAACAACAATGAGATTATGAGCAGGAAAACTATGATAAAAACTATCATTTTGCCAATCTGAATATAGCCTTTAACGGGGTGATAAAGTGCAAATTCGCTCTTCTGAAACATGGTATAAATTGAATTCAGAAAGGAATTAATGATCAACAGAAATATTATTATGATGTATAAATTAGTCAGTTTTAAAGCTGCTGGTATCAAACTTTGAAACTCATCGAGTGTAACGGGAATTGATTGGTAAACCAGGATACCGGGAATGAGAAACGCCATTCGCTGAAAAACCCTGTGCTCAAGCAATGCATCATCCCAGGTACTTACGGTTTTGATTGCAATACGCTTGATAACTCTCACAATAATAATCTTTGAAATATAATATATGATAACTCCCAAAAACAGAACCATGAGAAAATCGGAAATTCCAGCTGTTTTTAATGCAGCTTCGGGTGAAAACCGGAGGCTAATCAACCATTTTTCTATTATTTTGACAATTGATTCGAACATATCCTTTTATATTTATTGCAAAGCTTATTTCAATAATCGATTTTTATGTATTCATCTGCTTAGCCACCAGCCAATTTAGCTTTATAGCCGGCCTTAGTGAGTAATTCCATTATTTTGGCTCTGAAATCACCTTGTATAATAATCTCGTTGTCCTTGGCTGAGCCACCTACTCCGCATTTACTTTTTAATATGCGGCTAAGATCTTCCATATCATTCTGACTGCCAACAAAACCGGTAATAAGTGTAACCTGTTTACCGCCTCGTTGTTTCTTGTCGAGCATTACCCTCAGGTTTTGCTGCTGTGGTGGCAGGGTAACAGATTCCGATTCGTTATTGAACTGGTATTTATAATCCGGATTAGTTGAGTAAACAATTCCGGCTGGTTTATCCTTTTTTGCCATGCTTTTTACAAGGGGTTAGGTGTTAGGGTTTGGGGGTTAAGAGAGGAGTAAACAGAATTGAATAATCTTTCAAACACTTCCATCAATCCATGCAAATCTATTCAAAAGTTTAGTTTCAGGGTACAATAACACGCAGACACAACGGCTTAATTTTGATCGAAACAGGGGATTCCAGTATTTTCGGTTCACCATCGATGTTCATTAAGGGATTGTGAATATTGCTGATGTTAATCTCTTTTCCCCTGAAATACTCAACAAACCCAGTATTACCGAGAGTTCCTCTCATAGTATGGTATCCTACATTCAGGAGTTGGGCAACCGGCATCTTCCTTACAACACAAATATCGAGAAATCCATCGTCAACACTTGCATTGGGAGCAATTCGGGTATTAAATCCAAACTGGTTACTGTTTGCAAAAACAATCATAAGCGCCTGTTTTTCAAAATTCTCACCATCAATTGTAAGGTTATAGGTAACAGGCTTGTATCCGCTGAATTCGTTGAGAATAATCTGCATATACGAAATCATTCCCCTGATTGAAGACTCAGCAAATTTCTGAGCAACAAAAGCATCGAAACCTATGCCTGCAATGCTGGTGTATATTTTATCATTAACAGTAGCAACATCCATAAGTTTAGTGTTGCCACGAATAATTGTACGTAATGCCAGTGCATAACTCATTGATATTCCGAGGCAACGTGCCAGTCCGTTTCCTGAGCCTGCCGGAAGAATTCCCATGGGGATATCAGTATCAACAAGGGCAATGGCAACTTCATTCACAGTTCCATCGCCACCGGAAGCAACTATAATGTCAGCGCCATTTTCGATGGCTGTTTTTGCAATTTCGGTAGCATGACCCGGTCTTTCAGTAAAAATAACTTCAGGAATAAACCGCGACGACGGAATTATATTTCCGGCAAGCACCTCAATAACAACCTTACTTTTCGGAGTTATTCCTGCTTTGGGATTAACAATAAAAACGAGCTTCTTTTTCACTTCTGTCATGGTTCTATTTTGCCGTTAGCTTGTTCCCTATTATGCGGTTATTGTATTGTTGTATCACAGATTTTAATAAAATATCCATATCCTTTGCGATATTCTTTTTAGTCGCGCTCACGTCATTCGACAACGAACTATCATTTTCGAAATTGTAGAGTACGGATGAAACACTGTGATCAGTCTGCAAGCTGTATCCGTCTTTAATTAGTTGATAATTGCCATTCAGATAACTTAAACTGAAACGCGGTTCATCATCTCGTAAAACTGAGCTTCCAAATGCAACAAATGGCTTTTCGTAGTGAAGTATATCCAGCAAAGTTGGCATAATGTCAGTTTGCTGTGCGATCCTTTTCAAATGTCCTGATGTATCAGCCTGAGGCTCATAAAAAATGACAGGAATAGCGTACTGTCCAACCCTGTTTTTATAAAATGGCAGGTAGGCTTCTGAAGTATGATCGGAAGTAATTACGAAAATTGTATTTTGAAACCAGGGCATTTTTGAAGCTTCGGCAAAGAATTGTTGTAAAGCATAGTCAGCGTACATTATAGTTTCCTGAATGGCTAACGGACCTTTACGGAAACGATTTTTATGTTTTTCGGGAACTTTATACGGATGATGAGACGAAAGAGTAAAAACTGCTCCCATGAAAGGCTCAGGCATTGAGTTTAGCGTTTTGGCAATATATTGAAGGTAGGGTTCATCGGATATTCCCCAGCTGCCATCGAAATCAGCCTGATCAGGATATTCGTTTTTACCGAAATAATTATCGAAACCGGCTGATTTACAGAAATCATCAAATCCCATAGTGCCGTTTTTACCACCATGAAAAAAAGAAGTAGAATACCCCTCTGCTTTCAGGATACTTGCCAGACTGTTATACTTAACCGTTGCATACTGCGAAGTAATAAAATCTTCAGTCATCCAGGTAGGAAGTGAAGCAAGTATAGCCGGAATACCTTCGATACTGCGTTTTCCGTTGGCGAATCCATCGAAAACAAGGCTTTTTTCAGCCAGGCTGTCGAGGAAAGGAGTAAAATCCGAATTCAAATTTCCTTTCTTGTGGTTGAGAGCGCCGATATGTTCGACCGAGAAACTCTCAAGTATTATTACAAATACATTCTTTTTATGCATCGGCTGAATATTTCCAAGGCTATCAGCAATAGCATAATTTTTCTCAATATTGAAAACACGTGTCATTTCCTGCTCATCAGTAAAGAAACTGAGTTTTTGAATTCCACGCTGATCCGATGAACGCATAAGAGTAAATGCGGAGTTAAGCACAATAGCTGTTTCTCCTGAAGGAGCATATTGTGCCGCACTCATAATCCCGATAGGTTTTAGCTGAATTCCGCCACGAATGCCCAGAAGAGTTAATGCCAGAATAAAAATCATTGAAATCGTCTGGGTAATATAATACTGAGGATGTTTCAGCATTACATACCTGTAGGTGATTTTGATGCGTCTTGCGACAAAAATCAATAGAAAAACGCTTGAAATCCAGAGCACAAAAATATACCAGTAATCGTGAATAAACTGAGGCATCATGCTAGCGGTGTCATCGCCGGTGGTGATGTACCCGAAAATATCTATCGTCATGCGCTTCAGCGAAAACGGGTAATAGGCTGAATCAGCAAAATTCGGGATCAGTAATATGATATTTGAAACATAGAAAATAATATCAGTAACAATACTAAAACCTCTTTTCCGCCGGAAGCGGAATGGAATATTCATCAAAAATATGTATACGATATTAGCATACAGCAAAGCAACTACATCGAAGCGTAAACCAATAAAAGTATAATACAGGAGTTTCGATGTGGTGATTCCGGGAAATAATGATGGGTGTAAAAAGTAAAGTGATAATCTGGAAAAAACCAAAATCAGTAAAACAATTAGAAGACGTAGGATCAATATGATCTGAGGGCTGCCTGAATAACGAATTTTCCGAAATGAATTTAGCATAGAATTATTTACGTGAGGGAATAAGCTTAATCAACGATAACCGGTTTACACTGCAGGAATTAAAATAACACTCCTGTTTGAGCCCGCAAAAATAAAAAAATAAGAGATGCCGTGGGGCATCTCTTATTTAATGGCTTGTATAGAAATTCTAATGAATTATTTCTGAATCTTCACTTCGATTTTAATCTCCCTGTCGGTACCGATAGTTGAACCTTTAAGTTCAAGCACCTTAAACATACCTTTTTTAGCGGGATTTGTTGAAGTTGCCGCTGTTTCGAAAGCAACAACTTTATCTACTGCAAGGTTAGTTATTTTCGACTCGGTAAGGTCGGTAACATTAGCGATTATCCCTGTTTCGTCAGTTATTGTGCTCCAGTCGAGTGCTGCTGTTACCAGTTTCATTTTCGTAGGATTTCGTGGAATCCAACTCGATATGCCTTCAAAATTTTTCACAAAAATAATATCGCTATCCGAAGGTGCTGATATTGTAGCTTTGTTAGCTTCACCATAATAAAATCCGAAATCAACTTTTGCCGGAGTTGCATTAGCAACGGCCCATTTCATAACAGTATTTTCTTCGGTTGAATAAAAACTACCGAGGTTAACATTTAACTGCCCACCAAGTAATACAGCAGTATAAGTATTAATCGTAGCGCTGGTTGTAGTAATTTTAAATGATGCTTCGGCAAATTCGCCATCAGCTGCTGATATTCTGAATGTTAAGGTTAAATCACCTGCAACAGATGGTGCTGTGATAGTAAAATCTTTATTAAAACTATCCGATGAGAATGTAGTATCTTTCAAAACAACAGTTGAAACAGATTGTGTAATCTTTAGATTAGTAAGCTTACCGGTTGTAGCAGCGGCAATTACACCAACTTTTAACTCGGTATTAACAGGAACAGTTACATCAGAGGATGTATATCCTGGTCCGGCGTTAAGCATAATTGTAGGCGGTGTTGCTTCATCTTCTTCGGTAGTGCATGAAGTTAGAAAAGGCACTGAAGCCATAAAAAGGATTGCAAACAGGAAATTTAATCTTTTCATTTTTTTGATTTTTGGTTAGTTAAATTTTTAGTTAATGGTTTGAACTTGTATTAGTATCAAAAGCACAACAATTTGAAATGCTATTTGCAAATGGACAAATTTCGTGCCGAAAATGCAAATCATCTATCACATTGTACAAAACACATGGTTCAGCAAGCAAATAGTTATCAACTAACAATATGTTAACAAAAAAAAGCTAAAAGCTGACATCAAAATCAAATTATCGGGAACAATTTGGATTATTATTGTATACTTTTGCTTCAAATTAACCTCCTAAAACAAACAACACATGAAAAAATTCTTATTCTTACTCGCTGTAGCAGGTCTTATTTCTTTCGCAGCTTGCAAATCAGGCGAAACTAAAACTGAAGTTACTGCTGACAGTACAGCTCAAATTGAGATGTCTGCTGATACAACAATGGAAATGCCGGCTGACACTACAATGGCTGAATAATTATTCATGCTGTATTGCTTAATTTATTCTTTAAAAAGGAAGCCTTACGGTTTCCTTTTTATGTTATATGACTTTAGTTGTTATTCATTTATTGGTTTTAAAAGTAGTTTTGATTCCAGGATAAACATTCTTTTGCTTATTCTGTCCCCTACCCTCTTTTTGTATTTAAAAACTTTAACTAGCTATCAATCAAGCTTAAATAAATCGTGCCAAAATATTTTAAACATTTGAAGGATTAATATTTGCTAAATTCAATGGCCAATGTACCTTTGTTGCATGTTTGTGAATTTATTCACAGCTTATT
This sequence comes from Bacteroidales bacterium, assembly GCA_038249705.1. Taxonomy (GTDB): domain Bacteria; phylum Bacteroidota; class Bacteroidia; order Bacteroidales; family UBA4417; genus UBA4417. The sequence goes on from JBBSDC010000047.1 coordinate 11,368, forward strand.
GTAATGAATATGAACAGAAATAATTAAGAGATTATGGAGTTTTTAACCGACAAAGTGGCACTTATTGGCAATAAAGGGAAAGGAATTCGTTCCGATTGTCATGTCACCATGGAGCTTCCCGAAACCGGAGGTATTCAGATTGAACTGATCAGTAAGGTCGAAAGCATGTATGGCAATGATATTCGAAAACTTCTGCACGACATAATTTCATTTTACGGATTCGAAAATGTAAAGTTGCTCGTTGAAGATTCCGGAGCACTATCACCCTTTATTGCTGCCAGGGTGGAAGCTGCTGCCAGGCAGCTCTCTGGTTCCGAAAAAGAGTATCTGCTTCCAATGTCTGACGAGAACAAATATGCAACAACCCGCGACAGAAACCGGTTTTCGCGTCTTTACCTTCCCGGCAATACGCCCAGTTTAATGATAAATGCCGGTGTTCATAAACCGGATGGCATTATCCTCGACCTCGAAGATGCTGTGGCTCACACAAAAAAATATGAAGCCAGGTTCATGGTCCGGAATGCGTTACGAAATATTGATTTCTATGGCGCCGAACGTATGGTTCGCATCAACCAGGTTCCGGCGGGACTTGCTGATCTTGAATTTCTTATACCTCACAATGTCAACCTCATCCTCGTTCCCAAATGCGAAAGTGCTGAGCAGATCAGGCTTGTAAACGAGAAAAGCAGCGAGCTGAAAGCAAAATATAACATAAACGGCAACGTGTGGCTGATGCCGATTATCGAAAGCGCCTTGGGTGTTTTAAAAGCACTTGAAATTGCTCAAAGCGAAAATGTGGTTGCCCTTGCTATCGGGTTGGAAGATTATACCGCAGATTTGGGAACACGTCGTACACAGGAAGGAACCGAATCGTTTTTTGCCAGGAGTATGGTAGTAAATGCATGTAAAGCTGCAGGTATTCAGGCTATTGACTCAGTATTTAGTGATGTGGCTGATATGGAAGCACTGAAAGAAAATGTTATTCGGTCAAAAGCTCTTGGTTTCGATGGAATGGGTTGCATACATCCCCGACAGATAAGGGTGATACACGAAAATTATGCGCCTGATACTGTTGAAATAGAGAAAGCAAAAAAAATAGTAAATGCATTTATCGAAGCCACAGCTAAAGGCTTAGGTGTTGTGTCCCTGGGAACTAAAATGATTGACCCGCCTGTAGTAAAACGTGCTCAGAAACTTATAGCCCTGGCCATTACCCTCGGAAAACTTTCACCCGAATGGCACGATGAATTTTTGAATGCGTAATGAGGAAGTCGGAAGACAGAAGACGGAAGTCGGAAGACGGAAGACAGAAGATGGAAGACGGAGGTCGGAAGCTGGATGTCCACAATAATCATGGTAATTGGGTTAAATTAATATCAGAATAAACCTGGCTTCCGACTTCGGTCTTCTGTCTTGAAGCCATTTGAAATAAAACAATACCACACTCGTCTCTTTTTTAATTGATCAGATAGATATGTCAAAATACGATAAACTAACAACAAATGCAGTGGGACGCACTGTCCCTCAGATTATTAACGGCAAAAATGCCATTCCTTATCTGGGTGTTGGAAAATATAAACCAACAGGCCGCAAATATGCGCCACCGATTGCCTCCTGCGCCGATTATCCTGAGGATGGCAACAAACTCGTCCCGTCACTTAAAGAGGCTTTGATAAGAGCCGGTATTGCTGACGGAATGACAATTTCGACCCATCATCATTTTCGCAATGGCGACCTGGTTGGCAACCAGATTTTTGACGCTGCCGCAGAACTCGGAATCAGGAATCTTACCTGGATGCCATCCGCGTCATTCGAGTGTCATTCGCCCATGATCAAATACCTGGAGAATGGTGTTATCCATCATATCGAAGGTAGCATGAATGGTTCTTTAGGGAAGTTTACTTCCGAAGGTAAAATGGCAGGTCTTGGCGTACTGCGTTCGCATGGCGGTCGTTACCAGGCTATACAGGATGGTGATGTACATATTGATATTGCTGTAATTGCAGCTCCTACAGCCGATTGTTTCGGAAATGCAACAGGCGACCGCGGACCTGCAGCCTGTGGTTTGCTTGGTTTTGCCTTAGCTGATTCGCAATACGCTGACAGAGTAATTGTTGTAACTGATAACCTGGTTCCATTCCCTTGCGTACCATGGCAAATTCAAGGCAACTATGTCGATTTTGTTGTACAAATGGATAAAATCGGAATACCTGAGAAAATCATTTCCGGTACCACCGAAATTACAAAAAGTCCCGACAGGCTTCTTTTAGCTGAAATGACTGCCCAGTTTTGCAATGAAACAGGAATTGTACACGATGGATTTTCGTTTCAGGCCGGAGCCGGAGGAACGGCTTTGTCGATAGGAATTTATTTTGCCGAAATTCTTCGCAAGCAAGGAATGAAAGCCCGCTTTGCACGTGGCGGAAGCAATAAATACCTGGTAAAAATGCTGGAAGATGGTTTGGTCGATTATATACTCGACGGACAAACTTTTGACCTGGAAGGCGTGCGTTCGATGCGCGAAAATGAAGGACATCAGAATACGAGTCCTTTCACTAGTTACAACTATCATGGGAAAGGAAATTTTGCACAATTTGTTGATGTTGTAATACTTGGCGCTACCGAAGTTGATATAAATTTCAACGCCAATGTAGTAACGCATTCTGATGGCTATCTTTTACATGGCATTGGCGGCTGGATGAATTGTCTATTGTCGAAATGCGTTATTTTACCAATTCCACTGTTCCGCGACCGTATGCCGGTTATCCGCGATGAGGTTACCACCATTTGCGGTCCGGGCGAGTTGATCGATGTTATTGTAACTGAGCGCGGTATCGCAATTAATCCGCTGCGCCCCGATCTGATAGAGAAAATGAAAGGCAGTTCTCTGCCAATAAAAACGATACATGAACTAAAAGCTGAAGCTGAAAAAATTTGTGGCAAACCCCAGAAACCACGTTTGACTGACGAAGTAGTAGCTGTAATAAAATGGATCGACGGAACGGTTATTGATTCAGTGTTCAGGATTGATAAATAACATTTCCATTACTAAATAAAATCCCTGTATCAAGGTAATTGGTACAGGGATTTATTTTTATACAAGCGGCACTAATAAAATAATTAGCCTTTCCCGAATTATTATTTATCCAGTTTACAACGAACCTCAATATTTCCTATTTTTAAAGATATTTCACAATTGCCGCTGATATTTAATCAATTCTGTACATAGTACTAATAATCAGATAAATACAACATTTAACTCCCCTTCGCACATGTTTAAAAACCTGGTCCTTGTTGCATTATTAGGCTTTAGCCTTGTTTCCTGTAGTGATTTTAACTCACTTAAAGTAAAGAAAACCAATTTCGGTGACGAAGTTTTGCGCGCCCAGAACCTGGTATTTACTTTTAATAAGGAACTTATAAGCGATTCTTCCCTGATAAACAAATGGGATTCGGTGCAATATATAAAGTTTGAACCGCCGATTCCGGGAAGATTTATGTGGACAGGCAAGTCGGAGTTGACCTTCTCCCCGCTCGGGGCCATGCTTCCGGCTACAAATTACAGTGCGGCTCTGGGTGCTGATCTGCTTCATTATAGCAAAGAGAAATACAGCATTAACGATAAACCGCTGAATTTCCATACTCCTTTCCTATATATCATCAGCATTAACACATTCTGGTCGTTAAGCGAAGAAACAGCCAATCAGGTGGAAGTCAGATGTCAGGTTAATTTCAATAATCCCGTTGCGCCAGCAAAATTAAAGCCGCTGTTAAAACTCGTGGTTGGAGGTAAGGATATGCCATACCGGATTATTACCCAAAATGATGCGGAAAGTATCGAACTGGCATTTGCTTACGACCCAAAAACTACGAATGATGAAGTTAAAGGGGAAGCTATTATTGAGAAAGGACTCATCTGCACCGGTGGAAATACCGCAACTGCTGAACCCGTAAAAAGCGGATTCCTGATTCCTTCGAAGGACAAACTGGCAATAACCGCCACCGAATCAGGTTTCGACAACGGCAAAGGATATATTGATGTTTTAACATCGCAGCCTGTAATTGCGGATGGACTTTCAGGCTTTATTTCGATAATTCCGGCACTGGATTTTCAAACCGAGTTACTTTCGAACGGATTCCGGATTAAAGCTGATTTTCTGGGATCACAATCGTATACCTTAAATGTTAATAAAGGTGTGAAAAGCTTTTTCGGACACGACCTGGAAGATGATTACACCACTGTTATATCTTTCGCTGATCCTTTGCCATATATCTCATTTACTGAACGTAATGCAATATATCTTTCAACAAAAGGAGAGCGAAACCTGGGCGTGAATATTGTTAATGTTCCGAAAGTAAAAGTTTCCGTTTTTAAAATTTTTGAAAATAATATTCAGCATTATATGCGCCAGGGGAAAAACTGGGATTATGATTATGAAAACGATGAATACTATAGTTTTAACTCCTGGTATTTTGACGAAAACTATGGTAAACCAGTTCTCACAAAAGTGATACAAACCCGTTCGTTGCAAAAAAACGGGAATATTTCGTTGCTAAATCTCGATTTAAACGAACTCAATTTTAATGAATCTTTCAAAGGACTCTACCTCGTGCGCGTGGAGGCTACAGATCGGAAATACATCCAGGATTCACAATTACTGTCACTTTCTGATCTTGGTCTTATTGTGAAAGAAGGTTCATCGGATGTTATGGTTTTCGTTAATTCACTGTGCGATGCAACTCCTGTAAAAGGAGCGGAAATAGAATTTATAAGTTCAAACAACCAGAAAATTTACTCTACTAAGTCAGATAACAATGGGGTTGCCATATTCAAAAATATAAAACAGCTTGCAGCAGGTTTCCGCCTGAGCATGATCACCGTTAGGCATGAAAACGATTTCAATTTTGTGCTTTTCGACCGCACGAGGGTGGAGACTTCGCGTTTCGATGTGGGTGGAAAACGGACCGATAATATTAATTACGATGTATTTATTTATGGCGACCGCGATCTATACCGCCCCGGCGATACTGCTTATATTAATACCATTGTGCGTACTCCACGCTGGGAAGTAGTTAAAGATATTCCGATAAAAATTAAACTTCTGGCGCCAAACGGACGCGAATACATGAACCAACGTCACCAACTCAATGCTTCGGGAGCTGCCGAAACCCGGTTTTATATTCCTCGCCAGGCTATGACAGGCTCTTACGTAATTGAAGTTTATGCTGCCAATGATGTACTTCTCGCTTCGAGGAAAATATCCGTTGAAGAATTTGTGCCCGACCGTATAAAAGTTACTTCCACAACTGATAAAATGGTTTACCTGCCTGCCGAAGCTATTAAGGTTGATATATTGGCCGAAAATCTTTACGGTACTCCGGCTGGTGGCAGGCGTTTCGAAAATGAATTGCGTTTACGGCGCAAACAACTTACATCAAAAGCCTTGCCTGATTATAATTTCAACATCGAATCGAAAAATATGCCGGTGCTGGCTTCCATCATGCAACAGGGAACAACTGATGCCCAAGGTAAAGCTACTGCCACCTTGAAACCGGCAGAGTATAAAAATATCGGATTGCTCGAAGGGAAAGTTTTTACAACTGTATTCGACGAAACCGGCCGTCCGGTAAACCGTTTAAACGTAGTTGAAATACCTACACAGCAGGTATATTTCGGAATCAGGTATTTTGATACATGGTTATCAACACGAAAACCTATAAACCTGCAATTTGCGGCTGTTGACCGGACAGGGAAAATAGTTCCCGGCGCTCAGGCCAGGATTGTGATTATCAATTATAAATACGAAACAGTAATCGAACATAATTACGGACAATACAATTATGTATCGCAAAAGAAGGAAAAAGTTGTTTTTACGCGTGAAATGAAAATTATAGGATCAGGAACAGTATTCCCTTTTATTCCCACAGAATCAGGGCAATATGAAGTCAGGATAATGGCTCCCGAAAGCGATAATTATGTTTCACGAACATTTTATGCCTATGGCTGGGGCGATACCGATTATTCGTCCTTTGAAGTCAGCCGAGAAGGCGAAGTTACCATCACACCCGATAAAACAAATTATGCTCCCGGCGATAAGGCAAAACTGCTTTTTAAAGCACCGTTCGATGGCCAGTTGCTTGTAACTGTTGAGCAGGATAACGTTTTGACGTATAAATTCTTAAGCCTGTCAAATAAATCGGCCAGCATGGAATTAACAGTTACAAATGATCATTTGCCAAATATCTATATTGATGCAACTGCATTCCGTAAATCGGGCGATATGTCAATACCACTTACTGTAGCGCATGGCGTTGTTTCACTTAAAGTGGATGATGCTTCCGCCAAACTGCATGTCGCGATTTCGGCTCCCGAAAAGTCGAGGTCGGGCGTAAAACAGACTTTTACCGTTAAAACAGCTCCGGGCGCCGAGGTTACTGTTGCCGTTGTTGATGAAGGTATTCTTCAGATTACGGATTACAAAACTCCCGATCCGTTCAGCTGGTTTTATCAGAAACGGGCTTTAGGAGTTACCTCCTATGATGTTTATGCTTTGTTATATCCAGAGTTAAGGCGTTCCTCAAGTCCTGCGGGAGGCGAAGCATATGATCTTTCGCGCCGTATTAATCCGTTAACCGGTGACAGGGTGAAACTGATTTCGAAATGGAGCGGCTTACTAAAAGCCAATCCGTCAGGCGAATGCACTTTTACTATTGATATTCCACAATTCTCAGGAGCATTACGGGTTATGGCTGTTGCCTATAAAGGAAAGCAGTTTGGGTCGGCTGAAAAAACAATGAAAGTAGCTGACCCTGTTGTAATAAGTATGTCGCTGCCACGATTCCTCAGCCCCGGAGATAATTGCGTTGTGGCTGTGTCCATGACTAATACCACCGCGAAAGGCGGCAATGCGACTGTTCAGTTGAGCTCAACCGGTCCGGCAAGTGTTGTCGGCAAAAGCAGCACATCGGCAAACCTCAAAGCTGGTGCCGAAGAAATTGCCGTGTTCACTGTTAATGCTGATAAAGGGATAGGAGGTGCCACAATTACCGCAACGGTTAATGCGCTGGGACAGAAGTTTACCCAACAAATTGAAATTCCGGTGAGACCGGCAGCAGGACTCACTTTTATTACAGGAAGTGGTTCAGTAGCTGCAGGTTCAGCGAAAACATTTAAGGCAACCTCGGATCTGTATCCGAAAGGCATAAAATCATCCTTAATTTTGAGTAATTCGCCTGCTGTGGAATTTGCCAAAAACCTCGATTACTTGGTACGCTATCCTTACGGCTGCCTCGAACAGACAGTTTCTGCAGCTTTTCCTCAATTGTACCTTGCCGACATTACAAAAATGTTTCCTGCTGTGGCGGGTCGGAATTTCAACCAAGGAGGCTCACCCGGTTACAACGTTCAGCAGGCTATTTTAAAAATCGAAAACATGCAATTGTACAATGGCGGATTATCGCTTTGGCCGCAAGGTGGCAGTGTTGATTGGTGGTCAACGGCTTATGCCGCACATTTTCTCATCGAAGCCAAAGCTGCCGGTTACGAAGTAAATCGGAAAATGCTGGATGCAACACTTAAATTTCTGGTTCAAAAAGTAAAAGAGCGTGAGATGGAAACCTATTTCTATATAGAAAATGGTATCCGTAAGTCGAAAAGCATTGCACGCCGCGAAATACTTTACTCCGTTTACATATTGGCACTCGCTGATATGGCGCCCGTTTCGACCATGAATTACTACAAATCCCTTTTGGCTTCACTCTCTTCCGAAGGCCGCTATCTGCTTGCATCTGCATATATGCTTGCCGGCGATGTGAAAAGTTTCAGGAAGGTATTGCCCAATGTTTTCGGAACAGAGAAAGCGATCAATGAGTTTGGGGGCTCGTATTCATCTTACCTCCGCGACCGTTCAATAGCGTTGAATGCGCTTTTACAGTCCGATCCTGATAATCCGCAGATCGGAGAACTACTTAAAAGCATTTCCATCGAAATGAAAAATGCCAGGTATTATTCAACCCAGGAAACTGCATTCGCTTTATTAGCCATTGGCAAACACGCACGAAAAGCGAAATTGTCAGAAATTTCTGCTCAGATAAAAGTTGATGGCAAACCTGTTGGCGAATTTAAAAACAAGAATATACAACTTGCTGCCGACATAAACAACAAGTCAGTAACCATCACGGCTTCCGGCAAAGGAACGCTGTACTATTATTATGAACTTTCGGGTGTAAAACTCACACCTCCTGCTGCCGATGTGGACAATTACCTAATGGTTCGCCGTCGTTTCCTTGACAGGAATGGAAATTCTCTCAACAGTAATAACTTCAAACAGAATGACTTGATTGTTGTGGAAATAACTGCCAAATCGCAAACGGGTATGAATGTTGAAAATGTTGCAATCACCGATATTCTTCCTGCTTGTTTCGAAATTGAAAATTCGCGTCTGGTGGCAGAACGGGAAATGGATTTCACTAAAAACCGATCAGTACCCGAATATACTGATATCCGCGACGATCGCATCAGTTTTTTTACGGCGTTGAATGGTACGGCCAAAACCTTTTATTATACGGTTAGGGCCGTTAGCAAAGGCACTTTTGTGATCGGTGCGGTATCAGCCGATGCTATGTACAACGGAGAATATCATTCGTATTCGGGGAGCGGGAAGGTTACGGTTGAATAGTGAATAATGAAAAGTGAAAAGTGAAAAGTGAAAAGTGTCTGTACACCCGCAGGGTGTCTGACACTGGGAAAGATTGAATAACGAACTTAGCAAACGGGTGATGCGATTTTTAATCGCATTTTACCTAAAAAATCAAATAGTAAAAAATGAACTTAGCAAACGGGTGATGCGATTTTTAATCGCATTTTGCCTAAAAAATCAAATAGTAAAAAGTGAACTTAGCAAACGGGTGATGCGATTTTTAATCGCATTTTACCTAAAAAATCAAATAGTAAAAAGTGAACCAAGCAAACGGGTGATGCGATTTTTAATCGCATTTTACCTAAAAAAATAAATAGTGAAAAATAAAAAATCTCCCGCTTTGCATAGTCAGAGTGCGACTTTAAGTCGCACTCTGACTTGATTCACCAAAATAATACTACCGCTCCGAGGGCTTTAACATTCGTTACCAGCTGCACAATCAACGGCTGAAAAAAGCTTCACTCAACAAAAGCCATACGCTATCGGGTATATGCTGGCTAAAAAAAGATAGTACTTTTCACGAAGGTTTTGTAAAATTAAATATTGAGCTTTCAATAACGCCCGGCAGTACAAAACCAGGATCGTTAACAAACATTTTAAAAAGGACATACTCATGATAAAAACCAGAATAGGAAACAAGAATGATATAGATAGGATTTTATCCCTTCAGGAAAAATACCTATTTCGAAACTTAACTGACGATGAGCGGAAAAGTGGTTTTGTAACTACACCATTTACGGTAAATCAAATAGAAGAAATAATTAAGCAAAATGGGATATTTGTAGCTGAAGATGAGAATGATGTAATTATTGCATATGCTTTTGCCGGGAGTTGGAACTATTTTGAACAATGGGAAATTTTCAACTTTATGGTATCTCGTTTTCCAAAATTGTCATTTAATGGACGCAAAATTACCACAGAGAATAGTTTTCAATATGGACCGGTTTGTATTGAAAAAAATCAGAGAGGAAAGGGCGTGTTAAACTTAATTTTCGAGGAAATGAGAATTGAATTTTTGAAAAATTACCCGATCTCGATTACATTTATAAATAAAGTGAATGAAATTTCTGAAAAGGCACACACTAAAAAATTGGGATGGGTAATAATAGATGAATTTGAATTTAACAACAATTCCTATATTGCTTTGGCATTTGATATGAAAAATTCCGTTTTGAAATAGAAAAACGGAATGCTATCAATATACATAATTGATTGTTGGAATGATAGATAAGCCTGATTTTATGAAGGTAAGGAGACATTGCAGTAATATAAGTGCTTAGCGTACTAAAGCACTTAACGCCTTAAAATACTCACCGTCAGTAACTCTGAAAAACATACATCGAAGACTGTAACGAGGAAGAAATTGAGAGTTCTTCAGGGAACTTCTTTCATTCAAAATTTACTAATATGAATATAGAACAAATCCGATCACTGTTTCCAATCACTAAAGAAGCCATTTATCTGAACAGCGCCTCTCAATCGCCTCTCAATACATTGGTAAACGACAGACTTCAGGCTCTCTTAAAAACAGAAATAATTCCTGTTGGTAAAAAAGCGTTTAATCGTGATGATACCCGTATTTTATTATCAAAGTTATTAGGCGGTTTGCCCGAAGAATATGCTTTGGTAACAAGCACTGGTGTAGGAATAGGGATCGTGGCGCAAGGTCTGGATCTAAAAAAAGGGGACAATGTCGTACTGCCTGAACGCGAACATTGGAATAACACTTTCCCCTGGTTACAACTTGAAAAAAAAGGCGTTGAGATCAGATTTGTAAAAATAAACGAGGATAACAGTATTGATCCTGAGGCAATTGAAAAACTTGTTGATGATAAAACACGCGTTGTAACAATCGCTGCAGTAAGATTCAACAGTGGTTTCAGGCCAAACCTGACTGCCATTGGGAAAATCGCCCATGCAAAAGGTGCTTTATTTGTGGTGGACGTGGCACAAGCTGCGGGAATGATTCCTATAAATATTGAACACGATCAGATTGATGTAATGACTGGCTGTGGTTTCAAATGGCTATTGGGAATGCATGGAACAGGATTCCTTTACGTTAGCAAAAAGGCAGCTCAACTAATTGATCCTGTGATGCCTGGTATGTTTGCCGCCGAAAATCAGTATGACAAACTTTCTTATTTTGATGACTCCCGGAAATTTGAGACTGGCACGATTGCTTATCCGCTCTTTAATGCCTGGTCAGCAGGTCTCGAATTGCTTCTTGAAATTGGCATCAAAAATATTTATGCTAAAGCATTGGAAAATACGGACTTCTTGATTGATGGACTTCGTGAAAAGGGTTACCAGATCGTAACACCAACAAAAAACCGAGAAGAGAGAACAGCAATCGTTCATTTTACTACAGCTTCATTTGAAACCACCAAAGCACTTTACGAAAAGCTAACTGACAACAGAATTCTGGTAACTTTACAGGCAAAGAATATCAGAGTCAGCCCGAATTTCTTTACTACGGAAGAGGAAATCGGGGTGTTTTTAAGTTTAGTATAAATCCTTGGCTGGCGCGTGTTTGCAGCGCGTTCCGTTAAAATCCTTGTTGTCCCTTCTATCCTCAGTCTTCCTCTAAAACCAAAATAAGTCTTATCCAAGTCTCCAACTTCGAAGTTTAAGGAACTATTATCAAAATTACGTTGCGGAACTGATGCAACTCCTACTATGGAAGAAATAACAAAAGAAGTGGAAATTGTTAGAGCTTCCCGTTACGAAAGTAGCAAAGTAGATTATAATTGATATAATCTGGCCATTCATAGTCAGGGTTTCACTCAAAGTGAAGCCCTGACTAACCATAAGATAATTTTCTCTTATCCTTATCAAAAGATAGTAAAGCTGATTAGCCGATAACAGGCGATAACGATTTATTAGACCTCAAAAAAATTAGTATAACAGTTATCCTGACAATTACTGAATTTGAATCATTATTATAGTTGTCCTTAGTACCCGGATGTTACTCGTCTCCCAACCCGTGACAGTAGCTAATCCCTAACTTTAATCCAAAACAAAAAACGCAGCCAGCCTTCGCTACTGCGCTTTAATATTTTTAAGAAATAATGCTTTTAGAACGGCCAGAACTGGTTATCGTACCAGATACTTTCCTTCAGTGCCTCGTTAAGATCATAAAGGATTTTGTGATGGCCGCTTTCCCATTCCGCAAGCCAGCGGTACATTTCTTTCTCATTAGGATCGGTTGCTTCTTCGGAGCGTTTCGAATAAAGTTCTACAGCACGGGTTTCGAAATCCATTGCTGCTGATATTGCTGCTGCTTCGAAACTGGCTGCCGAAATTTCCTTTATCAACTGCGGATTCATGATTTCGTGCGAAATATCCTCTGGTTCGGCATAGGAAGTATCAGGTTTACTGAATTTCCCTTCCTTAACAAAATTAGTAAACTGCACCGATAGAAATTCAACATGTGCCTTTTCCTCTTCGGCCATGGTGGTAAAAATCTTACGGGCTTCGGGACTTTCAGTTTGTTCAGCCATTTTCTCGTAGAAGGCTTTTCCACGCTTTTCCAGCAAAATAGCTGTCTTCAGGATTTCTAATGCTTTTGTATTTTCCATAATATATGAGGTATGATTGTCATCAGTGTGAATGCACAAATATACTATGTTTAACAAACAATCAGCCCGGTTGTTAAATATTATTGCCTTTATTCCGGACGAAAAACCATAAATTTGCATTAAAGCTATTGGTTAAACATTTTTGCAAAATTACTGTGGTACATACTGATCATATTGACATACTTCAAAGCCTTTTTGAGAAATGGGCCAACGAACAGGGAATTGAGATTCTGCCTCTTCCCCAAGCCGGTTCGTACAGGCGATATTACCGGCTTACCGGGCAGCAAAAACATGCTATTGGTGTATACAGCCCCGATAAAAGTGAGACCCGTGCTTTTATTGAATTCACTCATCATTTCAGGCAACTCGGTTTGCATGTTCCTACTATTTATGCTTCCGATCTGTCAAAAGATTGTTACCTTATCAGTGATCTGGGAAATGAATCCTTGCTTGATCACCTGGAGAAAAACAGAGTAAACGGAAAACCTTCAGAAGAAACATACGATTTTTACCGACAGGCAATTGCTGAATTACCACGTTTTCAGGTGGATGCATGTAAGGATTTCAACTTTTCAGTTTGTTACCCATCAGCATCATTCGACGGGCGATCCATGCGATGGGATTTGAATTACTTTAAATATTATTTCCTGCGTCTGCTAAAAATACCTTTTAACGAAGCAGCCCTTGAAGATGATTTCGACAGGCTTATCCTATATTTGTTGCAAACCGGGAATCAGTATTTTATGTACCGCGATTTTCAGGCCCGCAATATAATGTTGCATGAGGGCAAACCCTGGTTTATCGATTACCAGGGCGGAAGACGCGGTCCGCTTCAATACGATCTTGCCTCGCTCCTATTTCAGGTAAAAGCCTCACTACCATACGAATTCAGGGAAGAAATGCTTCATTGGTACCTCGAAAACCTGAAAA
>JBBSDC010000048.1:0-23552 GCA_038249705.1 Bacteroidales bacterium
GCTTTTGATAATCAGCAAAGCCAGATTGCGCAGATCGAAAAATTTGTTGAGCGGTTCAGGTATAAATCAACCAAAGCCAGGCAGGTTCAGTCGCGTATTAAACTGCTCGATAAGATGGAAAGGGTAGAAGTGGACACCGCCGATTCGTCGGCTATTCATTTTTTATTTCCACCGGCACCATCGTCGGGTAGGGTAGTGGTTGAATGCAAGGATCTTACAAAGAAATATGGTGAAAAACTAGTGCTTAACAAGCTTGAGCTGGCTATTGAAAAAGGTGATTTTGTAGCTTTCGTTGGCCGAAATGGCGAAGGGAAAACTACATTAGCTAAGATCATAACAGGCGAACTTGCACACGATGGACTCTGCAAACTTGGTCACAACGTAAAAATAGGCTACTACGCTCAAAACCAGGCTGAATTGCTTGACCCTGACAAAACAGTTTTTGAAACCATTGATGATGTGGCTGTAGGCGATATCAGGTTGAAAATCAGGAATATACTGGGTAGTTTTTTATTCGGAGCCGAAGCCATTGATAAAAAGGTGAAAGTGCTTTCGGGAGGTGAAAAAGCACGGCTGGCGTTAGCCAAGTTACTTCTTGATCCGGTGAACCTGCTGGTACTCGATGAACCTACGAACCACCTCGATATGATAAGCAAGGATATTCTGAAAAATGCTTTGCTGCGGTACGATGGCACCATGATTATTGTTTCGCACGACCGTGATTTTCTGCATGGCCTCACCGATAAAATATTTGAATTTCGCAACCACACTATTAAAACCTGGTTGGGCGATATCAATGAATTTATAAAAGCCCGCAAATTGGCAAACCTGGCGCAGCTCGAAGCCCGCCGGATTGAACAACAGAAATCGGGTGAAAACCTCTCGGATAATAAGCTCAGCTACGAAAAAAGGAAGCAGCAGGAACGCGAAATCCGCAAGCAAGCTGTTAAAGTTGAAAAAGCTGAACAGGAAATTGAGGCTATCGAAAACGAAATCTCCCGGTATGATAGCTTGCTTGCCGATCCCGAAACGCATAAAGATTCAGGGAAAAGCACCCGTTTATTTCAGGAATACCAAGGGCTTAAGAAAGAACTTGAGTTAAAAATGGAAGCCTGGGAACAGGCACATGCAGAGTTGGAAATTATGCAAAAGACTGTGAGTGAGTAAGCTTTTGGGCGGTTGAATGCAGCAGGTAAAAGGTTGAATGTGTGTATCGTCCTGAAATTTGTTTACAGTTTTTATTTTAATATTTCTTTCGATACTTTTTATACCCCTCTGTCCTTCGGACATCTCCCCTTGCGCTTCGGCTGCGCTCAGCATGAAGGAGAGACCCTCCAGTCAAACTCTTCAACCGTTTCGGAACAACCTCGCTGCCGCCCCTCTCCTTGTCGCCCCCTCACCCTGTCGCCCCTCTCCTTGTCTCCTCGTCAACTCACTAAACTCAACCCTCCCGTTACTTCTCCCTCTCCATCAAACCATCGGTATATTCTCTCAACGATTCGGTTGCTTCAATTGATAAACTGATGCGTGCCAGATCGTGAAGTGCTTTTTGGTAATAATCGTCGATCAGCTTTCGGGTATGTTGTTCAATTTCAAGCTGATTGAATATTTCCTTCACTTTCAATACTTTTTCGTTGCTTTCGATATCGTGTGATGAATACAGCTTGCTAAAATAATCGGTTTGCGACCCGGCTGATTCAAGTGCTTTCAGGTAGAGATATGTTTTTTTTCCTGCAATAATATCGCCACCGCTCACTTTCCCGAATTTTTCCTGAATTCCGTAAACATCGAGCAAATCATCCTTTAACTGAAAAGCAAGTCCTATATGAATTCCAAACTGGTAAATATAATCGCAGTCTACAGCTCCGGCACCGGCTATTATTGCACCTGTCTTCAGACTTGCTGCCAACAAAACCGCGGTTTTAAGACGAATCATTTCTAAATAGTCAGGAATAGTGACTTCAGCACGTTTTTCATAATCCATGTCATATTGCTGTCCTTCGCAAACTTCGATAGCTGTTTGGTTAAATAGTTCTATAACCTGCGAAATAGCCTGATGCCTGGTTCGTAGCATATATTTGTTTGCCAGTGCAAACATAGTATCGCCAGCGAGAATAGCTACATTCGCATTCCATTTTTTATAAACAGTTTCTTTGCCACGCCTCAGGGGTGCTTCGTCCATAATATCGTCGTGAAGCAAGGTGAAATTATGGAATAACTCAATGCCGATGGCCGGATTGATAGCTTCCACAATATCGCCACCGAACATCTGGCACGATGCGAGCACGAGCAAAGGGCGCAGTCGTTTACCTCCTAACCCCAGTGTGTAAGTAATTGGGTTGTATAAGTCGGCAGGTTTCGCCGGTAACTCAATAGCACGGAAAGCTTCGTCGATGCGGTTTTGCAGATCTTCAACCTGGTTCATAATGTTATTATTTCTCCCTTTCGGGCAAATTCATAAGGTACAACCCATAACCACTTTTGAGCAATGGAGCAGCAACTTTTTCCAGTTGGGTGCGATCAATAAATCCCATACGGTAAGCAAGTTCTTCGATACAGCCAATCTTCAAACCTTGCCGTTCTTCAATAACCTGCACAAACTGCGAAGCCTGAATCAGCGATGCAAAAGTTCCTGTATCAAGCCAGGCTGTACCGCGGCTGAGAATTCCTACTTTTAGCTTGCCTTGTTCCAGGTAATACCTGTTTACATCGGTTATTTCGTATTCGCCGCGCGGACTGGGTTTTATGTTTTTAGCCACTTCAACCACCGAATTATCATAAAAATATAAGCCCGGAACCGCATAATTCGATTTGGGTTGTATTGGCTTTTCTTCAATGGAAATTGCTTTATGATTTTCATCAAATTCTACAACACCATAGCGTTCAGGATCCGAAACGTGATAAGCATATACAACACCGCCCTCAGGATCACTGTTTTCCTGAATAAGTTTCTGCAGGCCGGTGCCATAAAAAATATTGTCGCCCAGTACCAGTGCTACTTTATCCTTACCAATAAATTTTTCGCCAATTACAAAAGCCTGTGCCAATCCGTTAGGTATAACTTGTTCGGCATAACTGAACTTGCAACCTAATTCGGAGCCGTCGCCTAATAATTTTTCAAAATTCGGCAGGTCGTAGGGTGTGCTTATAATCAATATTTCGCGTATACCGGCCATCATAAGAACTGACAATGGATAATATATCATCGGTTTATCGTAGATGGGCATGAGCTGTTTACTTACAGCTAAAGTAAGGGGATGAAGACGTGTGCCTGAACCTCCTGCGAGAATGATGCCTTTCATTGGGTGTGGTTTTAAGTTTAATTTAAAAAAAGAATCTAAGGATTGCAAACAGATATGGGAATGATGATTATCAGTATTTTTCTAAATATTTGTAGCAGAGTGGTTGCCATTGCTTTTCCCTTTATTATCATCCTCTCCATCATAAATTTCGATAAGAGGCTCGCTTTCAAATGCTTTGGTAACAGCATATTTATCTAAAACCAGCAATAGCGAAGGTAAAACCAGCATATTAAAGAACATGGCAATGAACAAGGTTGTTGATACCAGCATTCCAAGTGCCTGTGTTCCGCCAAAGCCTGAAACCATAAAAACACTGAATCCAAGCACCAGTACTATCGATGTATAAATCATACTGAATCCAGCTTCGCGTAAAGCATTTATAGCCGATTTGCCAATATCATTACCGGTGACTTTAAGTTCGTGACGGTAACGCGATAGGTATTGAATGGCATTATCAACAGAAATACCCAGCGCAATACTGAAAACAATAATGGTGGATGGTTTCACCGGAACACCGGTAAATCCCATAATAGCGGCAGTGATAATAAGCGGGATAATATTGGGTAACATCGAAACGGCTATCATCCGTACACTCGAAAACATCAACGCCATAAGCAGCGAAATAAAGCCGATAGCAATCATTACACTCTGGAACAAATGTTTGATCAAAAATTCAGTACCGCGTGTATATACCAGACTGTTTCCTGTAATATTGACCTCATAGTCTTCGGCAGGGAATATTTCAGCTACTTTGGGTCTGAGGCTGTCAAGTATACGGTTCATTTCGTTGGTGCCGATATCAGCCATCTGGAAACTTACCCTGGTATAGCGTTGAGTACTGTCAATAAATGAATTGATCATATTCTGTTGCCCCTGGGCTTTTCGGGGGAAATAGGAAAGTACAAAATTCTTTTCCTGCGAATTGGGCAGGCTGTACATTTCAGGATTTCCGTTAAAGTATGCCTGTTTGGCAAATTTTGCAAGTTCAGCAACCGAAAGGGGCTTCGAAAACTCTTTGTTTTTTAATACTTCTTGCTGAAGTTCATCAATTTTCCGGATAGTTGAAAGTTGCATGACACCTTTCTTCTTTTTGGTATCAACTGATATTTCGAAAGGCATAACTCCGCCAAACTGTTTCTCGAAATATTTCAGGTCTTTATATAATATATTGTTTTCACTGATGTCGTCAACTACCTTTCCCGAAGTGCGCATCTGCATCATTCCGATTATTCCGACTACTGTTAAAATTGCGGCAAGGGAGAAAATCCATTTTCGCTTATATTGAATCAGGTAAATGATACGATCGAGAATATGTCCGAAAACTTTATTGTCCAAATGTTTCAGTTGTTTTTCGGAAGGTGGTTTCATGTAGCTGAAAATGATAGGCAGCAGCATGATACACAAAACATATTCCACCATTATGCTGATAGCGGCAATAATTCCAAATTCGCGGAGCATTTGGTTCGATACCAGTATAAAAGCCGCGAAACCAGTTGCTGTAGCCGTATTTACCATCAGGGATGCGAATCCGATACGTTGCACAACGCGTGATAATCCGAGTATTTTATTCTTGTGCTGACGGAATTCCCAATGGTATTTGTTAACAATATAAATGCAATTTTCGATAGCAATCACCACAATTAGCGAGGGGATAACTCCTGTTAGTATTGATATTTTATATCCAAATATTCCAATGAGTCCCAATGTGAAAATAATACTTATTGCAACTACTACCAGCGAACTTGCTACAATTTTCAGTGATCTGAAAAATAAAAACAGTATAAAAGCAGCAACAATAATCGAAAGAAAAATAAAGAGAAATAATTCGATTTGGATTTTTCGGGCCATTACCGAACGGATGTATGGCAATCCCGAAAAATGAAGCTCCTGTCCGGTTAGTGTTGCATACTCATTGGCGCGATTAACAATATTGTCAGTAAGTTCGAGCCGGCTTTTGTTGTTTAGCCTTTTTTTATTCAGCGTAATAGCCAGCAGGTATGTGTTAGTTTCAGAGTTAAAAAGTAAGCCTTCGTAAAATTTCAACGAAAGAATTTTCGATTTCAACGAATCTGCTTCAGCCTGTGTGGAAGGTTTTTCAACTACAAGTGGAAGAAAATCATATTTACGTAAACTGTCGTTTTTAACAATATTGGCCGCTTTGGCAATTGACATAACTGCTTCTACACCATCTATTTTACTCATATCGGCTGTGAGGTCGAACCAGGCATTGAATTCGTTAATCTTAAACATATCAGGATTGGTAACCCCGATAGCAAAAACGCTGCCATCTTCGCCAAAACGTGTTTTAAAAGCATCGTATTGTGTAACCACAGGATCGTCGGCAGGCAACATTCGGGCATTGTCGTACGAAAGCTGTACACCCGATCCAAGCCAGGCCATTAATACAGTAAGAACACCAATGGTAATTAGTATTCCGGGCCTGTTACGAAAAATTAATCTGACCAGAACCTTCCACATATTTTGGCAAATCACTTATTTGTATGAAAAAGCGAAGATACAATAAATATTCTTAAAATTTATTTCAAGTTACGTAAGTGTAAATGATTGAAATGTAATGTTATATGTAGATTGTGGCTTGTATTTGGGATAAAACAGGCCACTTGCAAAAGGTCAGTTACTGGTGCAATTACGAACTTATTACGTAGGATTAACTTAAGAATACATGATAAAAAGTATCCTTCATACTTTATTTACTGAGGCTAATAATATTGCCCGACATATTCACTCCCAGAGTCAGGTTTATTGAAAAACCCTTCATGTCGGGCGACAAGTTAGCATGAGCAACATATAATCTGGCTCTTACCGAAAACTCTGTATATTCGCGGGTTTGTAAAAATGTTCGGGGAATAAAATACAGCGTTTTACTGATTTTGTAATCTGTATTTAGTCCGAAAAGAAAGCCCGGTGCTACCATAGAATTATAGTTTGTTTTATCTGGTTCCGGTTTTTCCGAATATTCAAGAATGCCTAAACCAGCAAAAGGCATAAGTTTGAATTTTGCATTGTTTACAACCGGATAGCCAAATGAAACATCTACGATAGCCACTCCTGCCCGTTCATCCTTTGGAATAATTATTTCTCCGTTATAACTCCGATTCGCTTTTGAACTTCCTAATGTAGCGCAAAGAAAGAGTGTTACGTTTTTATAAGCCAGATCGAAACCGTAAATGAAATTGAAAGTTGATGGGAAGTTATCTTTTAATGTGCCGGTATTAAAGCCTTTGCCGAAACCGGCATACATGCCATACCCAAAATTTCTTTTGGTAAATGCGGGTATGCTGTTGCCCTTCGTATTGCCCAGTTCGGTTTGTATTACTTTTTGCCATTCCTGCATAGCAATGGTATCAGCTCCTTGCTGCGATTCCTTTTTGAAATCAGACAGTGTTTTTTCGCAGTTATACAAGGCTGTGCGAAGCTCATTTTCTGCATTGCGGCCATCCATCCTGTCGAGATTATTTTGCAGTTTCCGGCGCTGTAGCTCTACTATATCGAACACAACCTGAAAATAGGCGAGGTTTTGATCTGTTTTCTTAAACGTTTTCGACCAGGATAAATCTCTGTTAATATAAGCCTGTGCGCAAATCCGATAAACGGAAGTATCGTTAAATACCTGTTTTTCAGTTGCGTATGATAGAAAGTATTTTAATTCGCCGTCGAACAACGGAATTCCCTTTTCCCCTTTAAAGTCGCTCCATGTAAGTTTGCCTTCATGCCAGTGTTTTATATCTGCCTCTTGTGCCGATATATTTATAAACAGCATTACCAGAAGGAATGTGAACAGAGAGGCTTTTTTCATTGGTAGATTTTCATTTGATTCAACAGGTTAATTTTAGTGGGAAAAGTAAAAACAATGTCATTCGAAAAATCAATGCGCTAGTTTTATATCAATCAGCTTTTTAATATCTTCAAGCATAGAAATATCTTTAACTTCAATCCTGAAACCTCTTCCTTCGGCATATACTCTTGCTGATGAAATTTCATTTTTTATTGAATCTGAAATTTTGCTTCCCAGAGCTTCATTCGTAGCCTTTTGGCCAAAAACAAAAGCAACCAGAAAATACTTTTCGCGCGGAAGCAAGTAAATAATAGCTCGTTTTTTATCTTTTATACGGAAACTCCAGCCATATTTTTGACCCGGGAAATTCCATTCTTCCTTTGCAAGTGGATATTTATCAATTACATAAGTTTTTATTTCAATCCATTTCGTATGCAAATTGCCTAATGCCAAAGCAAGCATATCCTCGGTAGGCGTAATTGCTTTGTCCGAAAAGATACTGGAATCCATCGCGGCAGGTTTTTGATTTATAATATGGCTGTATATAATGCCATGTAAAAGTAGGATTATGTTTGCAAATAGTAGCTTCCGAAAATTAATATTCCGTGTAGCAATAAACATCCATCGAGTATCGCGTTATGATAATAGGGTAATGATCGGAGTTTTTTACTATTTATGGAAATTAAAGTAAATCCAATAGATAAAATAAAGGCTGTGAGCGTAAACAGCATGTTTATTCCAGAATAATGGAAAATAGAAATACATAAAGCAATACAGAGGGAAATGTTGCTGATTTGATATGCCCTTGCAACTCCGAATGCAATGGGTATGGTGTTAATTCCGGACTTTTTGTCAATTTCCATGTCGCGTATATCGAATGGTATTGCGATAGCTAAAATAAAGGCAAACCTTTCGATGCATACCAGCAGCATTTCTGCGAAATCAGGTTTATTTTCCTTGTTCCATCCGACCAGAAATGCAGTAGTGGCTGTCCAGGTAAAGACTAAAAGTATAGTTTTTACTCCAGGGATTCGCTTGTGCCAGTATCCGTTCCATCGGTCTTTTAAATAGGACACCGAATAAAGTAAGGCTAATACAGCCAGGAGTCCAGTAAGGAAAAGTGTTTGTAACCTGACAAAAAAGAGAGTACTCACCAGCAGCCCGAATGAAAGGAAAATCACGGTTTTTAAAACCGGTTGGTTGTCAGCTGCCCATGAATTTTTTTCGATGTGTGCTGCTTCCGGAATGCTCCGTGAAGCCAGAAACCTGTGAATATTATAATCGGAAATGGTAGCAAAAAACACCATTGCAACCAGAGCATCAATTTTTGGCTGAAAGCCTAATTGAATCTGGGTAGCTAATGTAATGCCAGCGGCAGCAAAAGCTAAAAAGATGTTGCTGTTAATGATGAATTTTAGCAGTTTCAAAAGCAATAGGAATTGCAGGTTTCCGGTTTCGAAATATAAAGTACAAGGTACTGATTATCAATATATAGGGTCTTCTGAAAAACTCCGAAGGAGTTTAATTTTAATAACCTCCGGTGCAACCGGAGGTTATTGTCGTGCAGCAGATCAACCCCGAAGCGGGTTGAATATCTTTATTACGCTGATATTGAACCCCTTCAGGGTTCTGGCTTTTGTGTTTTTTATTATCCATCAGTTTCACTGGTGGTTAATAAAATTAAATCCCTTCAGGATTTCAAAATCTAATTCAGCATAAGGCGCAAAGGATTTTACAAAGTAGTAAAAAAAAGCTTGCACCTGATTCCATAAATAAATTGCTATCTGGTTGTATGTCGGTCATTTATGTGTTTTTCAGCAGACCCTATATAATCAATCATTCAATTGTATGTAAAGTTGTATTTGTATCAAACTAAGAGTCTGATTTTTTATAAATCAGAGCTTGATGCCGTAATGCGAGGATAATATTTTTGAGAAAAGAGTATCGGGAAGTATTTTTTTCAGCACAATTGCAAATTTCTGTTCCAGGGTAGCAATAACATAATAATGACAAGGCTTTTCCTTTTCCAGGATTTTAGCAAGTTTTCGTGCGAGGAATTCGGGCGAAAGGCCTTTCTTTTCATCACTTTCGATGATTGAAAGTGTGCTTTCGAACTGAGATACATAAGCATCGCCTGAGCCGTTAGTTCTCACTGCTTTTCGGTTGGCAGTAAAATTGGTAAAAAAATCTCCCGGCCTGATTACTACAACATTAATTTTAAATGGTTTGAGCTCCATCCGAAGGGCTTCGCTAAATCCTTCAACTGCATATTTGCTGGCCGAATAAAATCCCTGGTATGGCAATCCCATTATGCCGCCAATGGAACTTATGTTAACAATAGTTGCACCGCCTTGCTTGCGCATGGCAGGAAGAACTGCCTGAATCATATTCACATAACCTGAAAAATTTGTATCCATCTGAAGTGCAATTTCAGTGGGCGACGAATCTTCAATGGCACCTGAAATACCCATTCCTGCATTATTGATCAGTACATCGATATGTCCTTCTTTTTCAATAACAATTGAAACTGCCCGTTGTACCGAAACCCTATCAGTAACATCAGCCTGAAGCAATTTAATACTGGTGGAAAAATCGTCAGTAAGTTTTCGGCTTATTCCATAAACGGTATAGCCTTTAGCGGAAAGAATTTCGGCTGTTGCTTTACCAAATCCCGATGAAATGCCAGTAATAAGTACAACTTTTGCCATCCGTAACTTTCAGTCTGCTAAGTGACGTTATTAAACTTTTACAGTTTCAAGGCTGATAATTCCAAGTTTTTGGGCTACACCTGATATCTTTTCAATGGCTGTATCAATCTGAGCAAAAGTGTGGGTTGCCATCAGCGAAAAGCGGATCAGACAATCTTCTTTTGGTACAGCGGGCGAAACAACAGGGTTCACAAAAACGCCTTCTTCGAGGAGCATTTTTGTCATTTGTAAAGCTTTAATATCGTCGCGTATAAAAAGCGGAATAATTGGTGATTCTGATTTTCCTATGTCGAAACCAAGCTGCCTGAATCCCTCCTGGGCATATCGGGTTAAATCCCAAAGGTGTTTAATCCTTTCGGGTTCTGATTCCATTATTTCGATAGCTGCCATTACGCTGGCTGCTGACGAAGGCGTCATGCTTGCACTGAAAATGAGTGATCGCGAATTGTGTTTTATATAATTGATAACATCTTTGTCGGCTGCAATAAAACCTCCTAATGAAGCCAGTGATTTAGAAAAAGTTCCCATAATCAGGTCAACTTTATCGGTAAGTCCGAAATGCGATGCCGTACCTGAACCGTTTTTTCCCAAAACGCCAAGGGAATGGGCATCGTCAACCATCACCGAGCCGTTGTATTTTTCCGACAGGCGCACAATTTCCGGTAGGTTTGCAATATCACCTTCCATCGAAAATATACCATCAACTACAATAAGTTTGATTTTGTCGGGCTCACAACGTTTCAGTTTGCGTTCAAGATCTGCCATATCGTTGTGGGCATATTTCAGCACCTGGGCAAATGAAAGCCGGCTGCCGTCGATGATGGATGCATGGTCAAGTTCATCGAGAATCACATAGTCATTACGACCGGTTACGCTCGATATTACGCCCTGGTTAACCTGAAATCCTGTGCTGTAACATAATGCGGCTTCTTTCCCCACCAGGCTGGCAAGCTTTTCTTCGAGCGCTATATGGATATCGAGAGTACCGTTCAGAAATCGCGATCCGGCACAACCTGTTCCGTATTTTTCTATTGCTTTTATTGATGCTTCCTTCACTTTCGGGTGGCATGTGAGGCCAAGGTAACTGTTTGACCCAAACATCAGAACCTTTTTCCCATTTATAAGTACCTCGGTATCCTGGTCAGATTCAATAGCCCGGAAATATGGATAAAGTCCTGCGGCCATAATCTGTTGTGGCAAATCGTACTGTTTTAGCTTTGTTTGAAGAATACCCATCGGGAAGTTGCAATTTTAAAATTAACAGTCAAAAGTAGAAAAAAAAGTGAGGCAACAAGCAGTTTTTATAACAGTAGTGAAATGCACTGGAGTCGCTTTCATTTCTAAATCATTAAAATTCAATTATATTTATGTCAAATTTTATATCGGAAACCGACATTCAGATTCGGGGGAATGCATATTTTTCAGTTTAAATCAATGTTTTGTTGCTCCGGTCTGATTGTATTATCATATTCCCATTAACTGCTCCAAATGATGGTATTCAATACCAAAATAGGATTTGGCATCTTTTATTTTCTGTAAAATACGATCGTCCTTCTGTATCGGTTTCGGGGTTTTTATTCCCACAATCATCACGTTTTTAGGAGTATGTGCATCCGATATAAATTCGAAAACCTTGGTTTTGTAACCAAAATACTCAAGAATCATAGCGCGGATTCCATCAGTAACCATTTCGGCTTGCCGTTCGACGAAAATACCGTATTTGGTCAGGAAATCGAGATTGTTACTTATTTTATGGGTTTCCATCTGCCGCCTGATCTGTTTGTGACAACAGGGCGCAACTACTATTAAATCGGCTTTGGCCGAAATTCCTTTAAATATTGCATCGTCAGTTGCTGTATCGCAGGCATGGAGCGCAATAAGGACATTTGTACCTGTACTGTCGAAATTTTCAATTGTACCCTGCTGGAAACCAAGTTTTTTAAATCCGGTATTCGTAGCAATTTTAGTGCATAAATCTACCAGTTCCTGGCGGAATTCCACGCCAATTACTTCATTATCAATTTTTAACACGTTAGTCAGGTAGTCGTACAGGGCAAAAGTGAGGTATCCTTTTCCCGAACCCATATCCACTACTTTTACGGTTTCCGAAGCCGGAATTTCTTTCAGCAGCGAGCTCAGTATTTCAATATAGTGATTGATTTGCTTGTACTTGTCCTGGGCGTTTACAAGCACTTTACCGTTTTCATCCGTAATTTTAAGCTCGGTGAGATAAGGTTTATCGTTACTGCTGATCAGGCGGTTTTTGTTCCTGTCGTGATCGGAAGGAGGAACAGATAAAATGCTGGGAGGATTTTTTCGGAGGATAAACTTCTTGTCGTGCAGATTCTCATAGCTAAGGTCAAATCCGGTGGTTAACAATGTTGCCACCTTAAATCCATTGCTCAGCGCATCCTGAAATTTACTGATTCCTTCGCTGATTGAGTAGTTTTTAACAATATCTCGGGTTTTGTAACGGTAGGTAAAACTGAGTTTTTCTTCGTTTTTAATCAGTATCCGCTTAACATATATATTTTTCAGGTTTTCTTCGGAGCCTTTGTAATTGCCAAGTGATAATTTGACAAAAGTTTGGTCGGACAAACTTGTTTCGACTGATTCAGTAAACTGTTTTATTTTTTCGCTGATATTCATAAGGGGCAGAGGTTAAACACCACAGAAATGGCATTTTTTACTTTAGGAAAGTTATAAGATAGTATTAAACAACAATAGATTTTCCTTGTCACAGGAATAGTTGAATAATCCGGCAAAAGTAATCAAAAATGCCCGGTTCCTGTCATAATCCCGGACTGGATTTCAAAAGTACTACTTTGCTTTCATGCGGTTATTCTTTGCATTATGCTCCAGTTCGGCCAATCCCAGCAGTTCCATCAGGGGCGGGATATACATCCCAAAACGGCCGCGGAAACCTTTTTTTAGTCCGTACCATCCGCCAACAGGGTTTTCGGGCGATCGGCCCCAGGATTCAACTGTTCCTTCTTTCGCTGGTTTCTTTTCATCGGCACTGCCAAGTTCAATCCATTCGCCATTGCTTTTAAGCATGATGTGCAGATCGGCCAGACATTGGTAATCGTAATGCAGCACTGTAGTGCCTACCGTACAAACAAGTATAGCTTTACCATCTTTTTCGGATTTGTACATCTGGTATTCCGATGTGCCAGGAGGTGTTTTAAGTTTCCACGGATTTTCTTCTGTTCCAGCTTCCGGATTCATATTCAGCGTTTTAAAAGGTTTAAATTTAAACAAAAGTTACCTTATAAGGTTCACGGAGGCCGAGCGGGTTCCAAGCGAGGTTATTAGTTGTTAGTTTTAAATTTCCTTTAAAGCTTACCTATTTTTGAACAGATAAAAATTACATCATTAAACCATATTCCTGCGAAACGGCATATATTCGTGTTATCGGTATGATAGTTGCCTTACTATATCAGGTAAATTGTAAATTTGTGCTCAATTCTTCTCAAACACTTCAATTTTGTCTCTTTTGTGCTGCCCGAAAACCACTATTGATTTATTCAAAACAATCGTTATACAACCATGAAATAGCCATGATTCGATAAATCACCAACCGAAAATGATATTATCCTTAATCTGGCGAACCTTTAGCTCACGAACACCCGTAAAAAATGAGAAAGATGTGAGTAATTCCATCTGACCCGTAAAAAATACCTGCGAAGCAAGCATTAATACCGCTGAAAATAGGCAATGAATTAATAAATAATAACTGATGAAAAAAATCCTTTTTGTTGATGATACTCATCCTGTGTTGCGTGAAGAATTCACAGCAATGGGCTTTCAATGTGATGACTTTGCCGGTAAAAACTCTGATGATTGCAAACTAATTATAGGTGAATATTTCGGTGCAGTTATCCGGAGCAAAATAACTTTTGATGCAGAAATGCTAAAAGCTGCCAATCAACTTCGGTTTATTGCACGCGTAGGCGCAGGAATGGAAAGTATTGATTTAGAGTATGCAAAAACGCGCGGCATTGTTTGTTTTAACTCTCCCGAAGGCAACCGCGATGCTGTGGCCGAACATGCACTTGGGATGTTGCTCAGCCTTTTAAATCACTTGAATCGTGCTGACGCAGAAGTCCGCAGCGGAATCTGGCGGCGCGAAGCCAACCGGGGCATCGAAATAAAAGGTAAAACAATCGGTATTATCGGTTATGGAAATATGGGCGGTGCTTTCGCTCAACGGTTAAAAGGATTTGGATGCAGAGTTATGGCTTACGATAAGTATAAAACCGGTTACAGCGATGAGTTTGTGAATGAATGTGATATGGAAACAATTTTTGCCGAAACGGATATACTTAGCCTGCATGTTCCGCTTACTGCTGAAACGCGTTATCTGGCAGATGAGAGTTATCTGAGCCGCTTTGTTAAATCAATCTGGCTTATCAATACTTCGCGCGGACCAGTTGTAAATACGGCTGCTCTGGTTAAAACATTAAAATCAGGAAAAGTCCGGGGAGCCGCACTCGATGTGCTCGAATATGAAAAGACTTCTTTTGAATCTATGAATGCCGAAACATTTCCTGAGCCACTAAAACAACTTGTTGCAATGGAAAATGTAATCCTTTCGCCCCATATTGCCGGTTGGACGGTGGAATCGAAATATAAACTGGCTAAAGTGCTTGCGGATAAAATCAGGTTCTGGATTGAGCAACAGGCACAAAAAAAACCCTGATCGAAAGAGAACAAGACTTTTTCAAAGTGTCTGCACACCCTTTTCGGGTGTCTGCACACTTTGAATCAAAGAGAAAGGCTTTTTCAAAGTGTCTGCACACCCTTTTCGGGTGTCTGCACACTTTGAATCAAAGAACAAGGCTTTTTCAAAGTGTCTGCACACCCTTTTCGGGTGTCTGCACACTTTGAATTTCAAAGTGTCTGCACACCCTTTTCGGGTGTCTGCACACTTTGAATCAAAGAACAAGGCTTTTACAAAGTGTCTGCACACCCTTTTCGGGTGTCTGCACACTTTGAATCATTACCATTCCAATATCTTAATGAAATCGAATTCTTCAGGATTTTTAAGGTGTTTACCGGCAGCTTCCATATCAGCAGCATTCAGGTATTGAATACTATCAAAAAATACCATATGCGCTTTTTGACTGTCCATGGTTACCATTCGCGTACGTACTTTTCCATGTCCGTCTTCCAGGTCTTTGAGGAACAAAGGAAAAATGTCGCCGGTGGGATCCGAACTGACCATGCATCCTGTTAATCCGTCGTCGAATATTTTTTTAACCCCGATGCCGAGTAAGCTGCAGTACAGCAGATCCCAAGCCGTTGGTGGAATACAACGCAGCTCGTAACCCATTTCCACCGGGCGGCTTTTCACATTCAGGCCGAGTTGTTTAAGGCGAATCTGCAGCAGCATATTGTAAATGTGCGCTTTACTTACGATGCCTAATTCAGGGTGGCCATGCTCGTCGTACGTAAACTGAATGCCTGAAGCTTCAATTTCGTCGTCGCTCATAAAATGAAATACGCCTTCGCTCACAATCGCCACGCCGTATGGAATGCCAAGGATTTTGCGTTTAACGATGGAAGAAATTATCAGGCGGGTTATTTTATCGAGTGTAACCTTGGTTTTGTTAAACATCTCAGGAATGATTATCATAGGGTAATGGCAGGCGGCGCCAATACCAAAAGCCAGGTGACCGGCTTCGCGACCCATAGCCGAAACCACAAACCAGTTGCCCGAAGTACGGGCGTCCTCATAAATAGTACGCCCGATGCGTACACCTTCCTGTTTGGCACTCTGGTAGCCAAAGGTAGGTTGCCCTTCCGGTAAAGGAAGGTCGTTATCAATGGTTTTCGGAACGTGGATATTTTGAATCGGGAATTTACGTTCAGCCAGAAATTTTGAGATACGGTTTGCTGTCGAAGCCGTATCGTCTCCACCAATGGTTACAAGGAGTTTTACATCGTTTTTAATAAAAAAGTTTGTTTTAAACTCCAGGTCTGCCGGTTTGTAGCGGCTCATGCGCAGCATCGATCCACCCATGCTGAACACGCGGTCGGCCATTTCGAAATCAATATCAATGGTGCTGCCTTTGGCTTCGGTAAAAAGATTTTTATACCCGTCGTGCAAACCAATTACGCGATACCCATCGCGTAGGAAAACTTTTGCTACTGAACTTATAACTGTATTAATTCCGGGTGCAGGTCCTCCGCCGGCAAGGATAAGAATTGAGCCTTTCATAATGTATTTTGGATAGAGTTTCTTGTTATTTTAACGGCTCCAAAAATACAAAATAAAACGGGAAATGTCGGTTGGTGTAAAAAATACACCTTTCGATTGGTGAGTGATAACCGGTCGCCCTAAGCCTAAGTAAAAAGAAGAATCAGATAGTTGCTTATTCCTTTATCAATCGTTCAATAAAGCAATTTCCCTTGTTATCAGAAACTTTTACCAAGTATAAACCTTTAGCAAGGGAACTGATATTCAGAAGGCAGAAATTATCATTTATGTTAACCTTACTCAGAATACGGTCGCCTTTTATACTGAAAAGTTCAATATTGAACCATTCTACTGTTTTGTTCAGTTTCACGGTGACGCTTTCATTTGCAGGATTTGGGTAGATTTGAGGAGATTGTTCTGACGGAAAAGGTTTATCATTCCCTGTAATAATCTGATGTGTAATGATATGTAGGGAATTGTGTTTTAAAATGTTTTGTAATTTTCATTCCTTACCTTATTCGCCTTTAGTGGATTTCCCTTCCATAAAAAAGGGTATAATTGATCTCCTCATCAACCCACAAAACCCCATAACAGGATGGGTGCTATATTTACAAGCGATGGTTTCGGTACAGATGTTTTTTATAATTACTAATTGATCAAATAGCCATGGAAATTCAACTACTATTAAAACATGTTAAAATAGTAATTATTTATTCCTGCATTTATAAAATAGAAATACATTTACCTCGTTTTAATAGCAATTTCAGTATTTACTTCTTATTCGTTATGTATGAAGGCTGCCACTTTTTTGGTTTTCATGTTGCTAATCGCATCTGCTAAAGTTATCGAAGCTCAAACCTATACCATCAGTGGCTACATTCAGGACTCAGCGAGCAGCGAGGTACTTACAGGGGCTAATGTTTATGAAATTAAAAGCCAGAAAGGGACAACTGCAAATCCCTATGGATTTTACAGTTTAACTTTACCAAAGGGCGAATACGCTTTGAGATATAGCTTTGTAGGCTACGAACCCTATCTGGTAAATATAAATCTTACAACAAACCAGGTTCTTAATATTCATCTTAAACCTGTTCTTACCCTTAAAGAAGTGAATATCACCTCGTCCTATTCCGAAAACCCTGACGAATCGTCAAGGATGAGCAATATAAATATTCCGATTCAACAGATAAAAAGTCTGCCTTCGTTTATGGGTGAAGTTGATATTTTGAAATCTCTGCAGTTGTTACCGGGAGTTCAATCGGGAAACGAAGGAAGCAGTGCCTTGTATGTGCGTGGAGGAGGCCCGGACCAGAACCTGATATTGCTTGATGATGCACCTATTTATAATGCAGGGCATTTACTCGGTTTTTTCTCGGTATTTAATGCTGATGCCATAAAAAATGTTGATCTGATAAAAGGTGGGTTTCCTGCCCGATATGGGGGTCGGCTTTCGTCAGTAGTTGATATCAGGATGAAAGAGGGAAATATGAAACAAATCAACTGCGAAGGTTCGGTTGGATTGATAAGTTCTAAAATCATGGCCGAAGGTCCGATTTTCCGCGATAAAACGTCTTTTATCGTTACAGGAAGGCGCACCTATATCGATTACCTGGCTCAGCCACTGGTAAGGGGTGTTTCGGGTGACGAAAACACAAAAACAGGTTTGTATTTTTATGATCTCAACGCCAAGGTAAACCATATATTTTCGCAACGCGACCGCATTTACCTAAGCGTGTATAATGGCCGCGACGAATACTACAACAACCAGCTACCCTACGAATATCTCTACGATGGCGTTATTTACAAGGAACAATCCCAATCGGCGCTTTCGTGGGGAAATCTTACTTCGGCTTTAAAGTGGAACCATCAATACAATGCAAAACTCTTCGGCAATATAGCCGCAACTTATAGCAACTACAATTACAAAGTCGAAGATTTTCAGGAGTCTATCATCCAAACCGATACCTCGACTCAGAGCAGGATATATTCGATAAAATATTTGTCGGGCATACGCGATATAGCCGTAAAAGCCGACTTCGATTACATCCCTTCACCTGATCACTACATTAAATTCGGTATCAATAATACTTTCCATCAATTTGAACCGGGTGTTTCATCGTATAAAATTGAGGATATAAATACATCCATCAGCGACAGCACTTCGGGTGATTCGCGGATTCTGGCAAATGAAACAGGTTTGTACATCGAAGATGACTATATGATAAACGAACATCTGAAAGCGAATGTTGGGTTACACTATTCAGCGTTTATTGTTGAAAATAAACTTTATCACAGCCTGCAACCCCGTATTTCGGCCAGGTACTTATTAAACAATGGCTGGGCTGTAAAAGGATCTTTTGCAAACATGCAGCAGAATATTCACCTGCTTACAAACTCGTCAATAGGCTTGCCGACTGATTTATGGGTGCCCTCAACTGCAAAAATAAGCCCGCAGAAATCAACGCAGTTTGCAGCCGGTGTATCCCGGACGTTCAGAAACAATTACCTGGTATCGCTCGAAGGCTATTATAAATGGATGAACCACCTTATTGAATATAAAGAAGGCGCTTCATATCTTTCGAATAAATCCGATTGGGAAGACAAAGTTACCGTGGGGAAAGGGAATTCGTATGGGATGGAGGTTTTACTCCAGAAAAAGGAAGGAAACACCAAAGGATGGGTTGGATATACCCTGGCATGGAGCAACCGGCAGTTTGCCGAAATTAATTCGGGCGAACCTTTCCCTTATAAATTCGACCGAAGGCACGATGTTTCGGTTGTTTTGATGCAAAAAATAAATGAAAAATGGAATCTTTCGGCTGAATGGGTTTTCGGCAGCGGAAACGCAGTAACCCTTGCCACCGTTAAATTTCCGGGATTGGATGAATGGACACTGCAAACCTATGAAAAACGCAATTCGTACCGTGCAGCCAACTACCACAGGCTCGATATCTCCTTTAAAAAAACAAGGATAACAAAATGGGGTATCAGCTCCTGGGATCTGGGTATGTACAATGTTTATAACCGGAAAAATCCTTTCTACTATTATTTCGGAAACGATTCGAGAGGCAGAGTGGCTTTGAAACGGGTGAGCCTGTTCCAAATGATACCCTCAATAAGCTATTCATTCAAATTTTCATTACCCAAACACAAATAATCAACCATTCAGTTATGAACAGAACATTTGTCAACCTCCTGATATTTTGCTTTTCATGTTTGTTGTTTTCGTGCGAAAAAACCGAAAAGATTGAAAACTTCCCTATGTCGCCGTCGAAACTTGTGCTTAATTGCCAGCTAAACCCTGATAGTGTTATTCAATTGCTTTTGTTTAAAAGCCTCTCCGTACTTGACAATGCAACGAATAAAAACATTACAAACGCAAAAGTAGAGTTGTACAGGGATGATATACTTATAGCAAGCTTACCCGCAGCAAACAAACAGTACATGTATGTTTTCGATGGAATTAAACCCGAAATAAATCATACCTATAAAGTTGTAGCTTCTGCTTCAGGGTACGAAACGGTATGGGCCGAAGTTGCCTTACCCGAAGCTGTTTTTCCTGATAAAGTAACCACCACGGTGATCGACACATTTTACTGGTACGAATACTATATGAACGACACAATATACAATGCAACAGGAAAAGTGACGGTTACTTTTACTGATCCGGCAAAAGCAAGTAATTATTATGCACTCGAAGTATATAGTTTTTATACTTATTATCAAACCAACGAAAACGGCGACACCGTGCAATCTGTTACTACTAAAGTGGGGCTTAATAGTTACAATAATACAACAAACAGTCCGCTGATTGATTATACTCTCGGGTACGGTTATTACTTTACTGATAAGTTTTTTAACGGCAGCCAGGTTACCCTTGATATTCCTGTAAGGTATTCGGGCAATACGCGGAGCACAACCGTGTATGTTGAACTTATTTCGGTTTCGGAAACACAGTATTTCTACGATAAAAGTAAAATGATTTTTAGTAACAATAACGGGAATCCGTTCACCGAACCAGTTCAAATTTATACCAATATACACAATGGATTTGGGATATTTTCGGCGATAAACGGAAATGTGCAATCGATTAAATTTAATTAGGGTCTGCTGAAAAACTCCGAAGGAGTTTAATTTTAATAACCTCTGGTGCAACCGGAGGTTATTGTCGTGCAGCAGATCAACCCCGAAGTGGGTTGAATATCTTTATCGTGCTGTTATTGAACCCTTTCAGGGTTATGGCTTTTGTGTTTTTTATTAACCAGCAGTTTCACTGCTGGTTAATAAAATTAAATCCCTTCAGGATTTCAAAATCTAATTCAGCATAAGGCGCAAAGAATTTGAAAAAATAGTAAAAAAGCTTGTACCCGTTTCCATAAATAAATTGCTATCTGGTTGTATGCCGGTCATATATGTGTTTTCCAGCAGACCCTGATCAGATAATTGCATTAGTTGGCAGTCACTCTTATTCTTGAAACTAACATGCCCTATGAATTGAGCCTTCAATTCTGCCCTGTCTGAGTTCAATTCTTTCTACCTCTTCAAATCGCCTGTCTCCATTTCGCCCTCTCGCCCCCTCGAACTACCCCGGCCGTACCACAAATTGTGCTGTTAACCTGCTCTTCATTTCAAGCAAAATAGATTTTCCATCTTCCATCACACGGTCGATGGTTTCCTGGTCGTAATGGCGGATGGTAATAAGTTCAAGACCTGTGTTGTAACGGATTTTGTAGTTTTTGCCCAACTCATCGAAAAGTTGTGACAGCTTTCTTGGGTTGTTATTCACGCACACCGAAAAGCTGATAGCCGAATTCTGCATAAGGCTGATATGTATTGAATTATGAGCAAAAACGGCTAATATTTCACTTAAGCTTAGCTCGTCGATAAACGAAAAATCCTTTGGTATAATCGAAATTAAAACCTGGTCAACTTTAAAAATAAAGGAAGGGATCAGGCTGTCGGAGGCAGTGTCCTGATGAATAATTGAGCCTTCCCCGTCAGGATGCACAAACGATTTTATACGCAGCGGAATATCCTTATTCTGAAGCGGTTTTATAGTTTTCGGGTGAATAATTGTTGCGCCATAGTACGATAACTCAATGGCTTCGCGGTACGAAATGCGTGCCAGTTTTTCGGTAACGCTAAAGTATTTAGGATCGGCATTCAGCAATCCGGGTACGTCTTTCCATATCACCATTTCTTCCGCATCAAGCGCGTAGGCGAAAATGGCGGCTGAATAGTCGGAACCTTCGCGGCCAAGTGTAGTTGTAAAACCTTCGGGTGTTGAACCCAGAAATCCTTGTGTAAGAGCTATAGAAGGTTTAGTTTTCGAATTTTCGAGAAACGCCCCTGCCTTTTCCCTGATCAGCTTTTCCGATGTTTCCCAATCCACTTTCCCTTCGCGCCAATGGCTGTCAGTACGAATCATATCGCGGACATCAAACCACTGGCAGTTAAAGCCTTCGCTCGTAAGAAACTCGCTGATAATGGTTGTGCTTATCAGTTCGCCAAAACTTACTATCTGGTCGTAATCGAAATCATAATTAAGCGATGGCGGTGTAAATAAATGGCCTTCGAGCTCACCGAATAAAAGGTCGGTTTTATAATGGGCCGGATGACTTTTGTCAGGAAAAAGTGCATTTACTATTTCCTGGTGATAACTTATTGTGTCTTCAATAAAAGTAGCAAGCCGTTCGTCGTTTTCGTACCAGGCATGAAGCACTTTTTCGAGCGCATTGGTAGTTTTGCCCATGGCCGAAACAATAACAACCAGTTTTTCAGGAGCATGATTTTTTACTATTTTTGCTACATTACGCACTGAATCAGCATCTTTAACCGATGCTCCGCCGAATTTAAAAACCTTTAACATACTGTGATTTTACAGGGTAAAAGTACTATATTTGTTGAAATGTTCAGTGTTTTGAATGTCGGATAGAAGTGGTTTTAGAACTATAGCCGAAAGTCGGAAGCCAGGAGTCGGAAGACCGCAGTCGGAAGGGGATGGTGAATTTTAGATATATTTGCTTGTCCAAAGGTTATTTAGGAAAACATAAAGAATTTTAAATAATTGACATAAAAAAATGAATAGAGACGATAATTATGTAATCGAAGAGATATTCAGCCTCATGCATCTGACATCATACTGCCGAACCAATTATTCCAAAACCAACCAACCATAACCAAGAAAGGAACCCAACCATGCCAATGAAAACTCTTGTTCAGTTTATCAGTGAAAAGCAGACTGAATATCCCGAAGCTACCGGCGATTTTACCCGCCTGATGAACGATATAGGCATTGCTGCCAAAATTGTAAACCGCGAAATCCGCCGTGCCGGTTTGGCCGATGTGAACGGATATTTTGGCACAACCAATATACAGGGCGAAGATCAAAAAAAACTCGATGTATTTGCCAATGATCAGTTTATCAATGCCTTGAAACATGGCGGACAATGTGCTGCCCTGGCATCGGAGGAAAATGAGGATATGATCATTTTCGGTAATAAATACTCGATGAACGGCAAATATGTTGTGGCTTTCGATCCTGTTGACGGTTCCTCGAACATTGAAGTGAATGTACCAATCGGCACTATTTTCGCTATTTACAAAAGGCTTTCGCAGGAGGGTGCTTCCGGATCGCTGGAGGATCTTTTACAGCCCGGAAACAACCTGGTTGCGGCCGGTTATGTTATGTACGGCAGTTCAACTATGCTTGTTTATACTACTGGTAACGGAGTAAACGGTTTTACTTACGATGCTACAGTGGGTTTATTTTTCCTTTCGCATCCCAATATGAAGATTCCTGAAAACGGAACTATTTATTCTATTAACGAAGCCAATTACGTTTATTTTCCTGAAGGTGTTAAGCGCTATATCAAATATTGCCAGGTCGACGATAAGGCCACCAGCCGCCCTTACAGTACGCGTTATATCGGTTCGCTGGTAGCTGATGTTCACCGCAACCTGATCCGCGGAGGTATTTTTATTTATCCGGGAACGTTGAAAAATCCAAACGGGAAACTGCGACTGCTTTATGAGCTAGCGCCTATGTCGTTTATTGTTGAACAGGCTGGTGGAAAAGCTTCCGATGGCTTCCGCCGCATTATGGATCTTGAGCCGTATGATTTACATCAGCGCGCACCGGTTTTTATAGGCTCCAAAGAAATGGTTGAAAAAGCCGAGGAGTTTATGCGTGAATTTTCGCCTGATTTTGTGGAGAAGATGTAGTTTGATTTACGATTTTTGATTTACGATTTACGATTTACGATTTTCCATTTCTTCAATTTGTAATCGGCAACTCATTATCTTCAATCCGCAATTAAAAACTAATTATCCCGCTTGTTACGGCTGTCTTAACCAGGATGGCCGTATTTTTTGCATTAAATTTGAGCAAAAGGTTTTTACGGTGGCTGTCAACCGTCCAGCTGCTGATAAAAAGCTTATCGGCAATTTCCTGGTTGGTGAGGCCGTCGGCTATAAGTTTAAGCACTTCCACTTCGCGGCGGGTAAGCACAGGCAGATCGCTGTTTGATGACAGCTTTCCATGA
>JBBSDC010000049.1:0-23416 GCA_038249705.1 Bacteroidales bacterium
AATAAAGCACATGAAAACTCAGTAATTGCCCGTAGGGCATCAACATCAATAAAGCACATGAAAACTCAGTAATTGCCCGTAGGGCATCAACATCAATAAAGCACAGGAAAACTCAGTAATTGCCCGTAGGGCATTAACAAAAAAAATTTCGAACGATAAGAAATTTTGCCAATTAAATATGGTAATAGTATCTATTCGATTGCTTTATAAATATATAGCTCATCATATTCGACATCGAAAGCTTTCAGGAAAGCTATATACTCATCAATAAAAGTTCGTTTTTTATGATGTTGTTGTTGATTCTCAATATACCTTATAATGGTAGGAATTTGCGATTTCCCATAAGAAAATGCGCCAAAGCCTTCTTGCCAGGAGAATTTCCCAAGGCATAATTTATGGTCGTTAATCCAGATCGAAGAATTCCTTTTAACATTATACATAAGATCTGATGGCGCTTGTTTTGGATTCATACTGATAAGAATATGAACATGGTCGGAAATTCCGTTTATGGCATAAAGCTTATTCTCTTGCTGAGTAATGATGCCAGTCATATATTTATAAAGATCTGCCTGCCAGTTTTCTGATATCAATGATGCTCTGTTTTGCACAGCAAAAACAAACTGGATATATAATTGTGTATAGGTATTAGCCATAATAGCTGTTGTTTTTTTGTTGAGGCCTAAGGGCAATTGGGGATTAGTGAGTTTTCTTTACGGATTTAGAAATGGATTTCGATGCTGGCGCTACCGCTTTAGCTTTGCAATAATATCTTCCACCGTTAGCTTTTCCTGTTCACCGGAAAGCATATTTTTTAACTGGTAAAGTCCAGATGCGGCTTCGTCAGTACCAATGATAATAATATAGGGAATTTTTTTATTATCGGCATACCCGAATTGCTTTTTCATTTTTACAGCTTCGGGATAAATTTCGGCTGAAATACCTGCTTTATGCAGTTTTTCCAGCAGCTGTAAACTCACTAGTTCTTCGTTTGCGCCAAAATTTACAAGCAGAACCGTGGTTGCCTGTTCGGTATCTGCCGGAAATAATTTCAGCTCGTTCATTACATCGTAAATACGGTCGGCACCAAAAGAAATCCCTATTCCTGACATTCCTTTCAGACCAAAAATTCCGGTTAAATCGTCGTAGCGCCCACCTCCGCTTATGCTGCCCATCTGAACATCATTGGCTTTGATCTCGATGATGGCGCCTGTGTAATAATTAAGGCCGCGAGCCAGGGTTAGGTCAATTTCTACTTTCGCGGCTGGCCTTAAAACTTCAATAAAATTAAAAATAGTGCGCATTTCCTCAATGCCTTTTAATCCGGTTTCGGATGTAGCCAGAATGCCGGAAAGCTGATCCAGTTTTTCGATGCTGTTCCCTTTCAGACCGAGGATTGGCTGAAGTTTTTCAATGGTTGCGGCACTCAGACCTTTTTCAGCAAGTTCTTTATTAACACCTTCCTGCCCTATTTTATCGAGTTTATCAATAGCAACGGTAATATCGGTAATACGCGCAGATTCTCCAATCACTTCCGCAATCCCTGAAAGGATTTTGCGGTTGTTCATCAAAATGGTGATACTGATGCCCAGTTTGTTGAAAATTTCGGCAGCAATAGTCACCATTTCCACTTCATAAAGCAACGAATTGCTTCCTATAACATCCACATCGCACTGGTAAAACTCGCGGTAGCGGCCTTTCTGCGGCCGGTCGGCACGCCATACAGGCTGAATCTGGTAGCGTTTGAACGGAAATGTGATTTCATGATTATGCTGAACTACAAAACGGGCAAAAGGAACTGTAAGATCGTAGCGAAGCCCTTTTTCGGAAATATGTTTGAGCATTCTCCCGGATTCTTTTGCCGAATATATTTCGTCTGGCACATCCGAAAGGTAATTCCCTGAATTCAGTATTTTGAACAATAGCTTATCCCCTTCTTCCCCGTATTTCCCCATAAGAGTGCTCAGGTTTTCCATGGCAGGTGTTTCAATTGGCAGGTAACCATGCAGTTTAAAAATGCTGCGGATAGAATCGAAAATATAATTACGCCTTGCCATTTCGACAGGTGTAAAGTCGCGGGTGCCTTTGGGGATGGAGGGGGAGGACATGTTTTGGGTTTGGGATTTGGGGATTTGGGGTTGGGGATTGATGATTTGGGATTTGGGGTTTGGGATTTGGGATTTGGGATTTGGGATTTGTGATTTGTGATTGGTGATTTAGATCTTAACCCTCTTTACATCAACATAATTCCCAGTTCTTCAAAAACTTTGGCAAGAAAATCCTTTGCTTCTGAAGTTCCTTCCTGCGGCGACCAGGGCGCGGAACTGCCTTCGGTATGCGGAACGAAAGGGCCTTCTTTAATTTCATAAACCACTGTGCCTGTTTCGAGTGCGGTGAGCATATGATAACTGTTCTCTTCAAATTCAATACCCAAAATTCCGGTTTTTGAACTCAGAATGGCATGATCGCTTATAGCTCCATTATCATTAAAAGAAACAGCAAGAGCCATTCCACGAAGCAAAACAAAAGACTCTTCCTTGGTGGTATGCTTGTGCGGACGAATGTAGGTCCAGGGTTCGAGCGCGTTTAAAAGCCTCTGAACAGGATCGCTGAGTTCGGGATGAAAATTGTAGTTCATCCTGAGTCGCGGTGAAGTTCGGGCCTGCTCAATAATGGAATCAATTAGTTGAGTGGTTATTTTTATCATTTGGTATCGTTGTTAGGTTATTTGAGGTACGGGAGTTTAGAGTGTTTAGAGTGTACAGACACCCTGCGGGTGTGCAGACACTCTCCTGCGGGTGTGCAGACACTCTATACCATCAGCTTCCTGAATTTTATCCGTTTCGGACCTTCATCTCCCAATCGCTTGCGTTTGTTCTCCTCATAGTCAGTATATCCGCCTTCGAAAAAGTAAACCTGCGAATCACCTTCAAAAGCCAGGATATGCGTTGCAACCCTGTCGAGGAACCAGCGGTCGTGGGAAATAACCACAGCGCAACCGGCAAAATTTTCAAGCCCTTCTTCAAGTGCCCGCAGGGTATTTACATCAATATCATTGGTAGGCTCATCAAGAAGAAGCACATTGGCCTCCGAACGTAGTGTGAGCGCCAGATGCAAACGGTTTCGCTCGCCACCCGAAAGCACGCTTGCTTTTTTGCCCTGGTCGGAACCACCAAAATTGAAACGCGACACATATGCCCGCGAATTGATGAGTTTGCCGCCGAGTGAAATAGTTTCGTTGCCTTCGGAAATAACTTCCCAGACTGATTTCTCCGGATCAATATTTGTATGCGCCTGGTCTACATAACCAACTGTAACTGTTTCACCCACAATAAATTCGCCCTTATCCGGTTTGTCAATTCCCATGATAAGGCGGAAAAGTGTTGTTTTACCAGCTCCATTAGGTCCGATAATACCGACAATACCTCCCGGAGGGAGCATAAAATTCAGGTCATCGAACAATACCTTATCCCCAAAAGCTTTACTAACGCCTTTTACTTCAATAACCTGGTTTCCAAGACGCGGGCCATTTGGAATATAAATTTCGAGTCGTTCTTCTTTTTGTTTAACATCTTCGTTTAGCATTTTCTCGTACGAATTTAAACGGGCTTTCCCTTTCGATTGCCTGGCTTTGGGAGCCATACGTACCCATTCGAGTTCGTTTTCGAGAGTTTTACGGCGGCGGCTTTCGGTTTTCTCTTCCATTTCCATCCGCTTGGTTTTCTGCTCAAGCCATTCGGTGTAATTTCCTTTCCAGGGAATGCCTTCACCACGGTCGAGTTCGAGTATCCATCCGGCTACATTATCGAGGAAATAGCGGTCGTGGGTAACGGCAATAACGGTTCCTTTGTATTGCTGAAGGAAATGTTCGAGCCATTCGATGGATTCAGCATCCAGGTGGTTGGTAGGCTCATCAAGCAACAAAATATCAGGTTGCTGTAGCAGAAGTCTGCATAAAGCTACCCTGCGGCGCTCACCTCCCGACAGCACTTTAACCGAAGTATCGCCTTCGGGGCAGCGAAGCGCATCCATGGCCCGTTCCAG
Organism: Bacteroidales bacterium; assembly: GCA_038249705.1. Classification (GTDB taxonomy): domain Bacteria; phylum Bacteroidota; class Bacteroidia; order Bacteroidales; family UBA4417; genus UBA4417. Next base: position 4,042 of record JBBSDC010000049.1, read on the forward strand.
TTTAGTATCGAGCTCCCAGGCATCGTGCTGCTCAATCAGATCAGTTAATTGTCCCTGGCGCTCAATGAGTTTATTCATTTCATCGTCAGTCATAGGCTCCATGAATCGGTTGTTAACCTCTTCATATTCTTTCAGTATATTTACGACATCCTGTACGCCTTCTTCCACAATTTCCTTAACGGTTTTGTTTTCGTCGAGGTGAGGTTCCTGCTCAAGCATACCCACGGTGAATCCGGGAGAGAAAACCACCTCGCCGATAAACGATTTTTCCATACCGGCAATGATGCGGAGCAAGGTTGATTTCCCTGAACCATTCAGACCGATGATCCCAATTTTGGCACCATAATAAAAGGAAAGGTAAATATCCTTCAAAACCTGTTTGTTGGGGGGATGGATTTTCCCGACGCCAACCATCGAGAATATAATTTTTTTGTCGTCGCTCATGGTATTTTACGCTGTATTTTTATAATGTATGTATTTAATTTATTGTTTTTTGAAAAGTTTTTGCAGCTCATTTACTGAATTTTCCCAGCTAAAAACTTTATTCACAAAAGCATGTCCGTTCTGAGCCAGTGTATCAGCATGCTTCTGGTCGCTCAATAGTTTTATAATATGTCCGGCATATTCACCGGCAGTTGAGCCGATGAGTATTTCGATATTTTGCTTAGCGCCGAGTGCCTGGTTTGCCATATCAGAAGTTATGCAAGGCATTTCCATTGCCATGGCTTCGAGGAGTTTATTCTGCAGTCCGGTACCGATGCGCATGGGCGCAATAAAAATACGTGACGAAGCATAGCTGTCGCGGATATCGGCCATCCAGCCGGAAACGGTAATATTTTCTGATTGAAGCGCCTGCACCCTTGCATGTGGCGTTGCGCCTGCAAGTAAAAGTTTAGCTGCCGGAAATTGTTTCAGCACCAGCGGGAAAATTTCTACAGCAATAAACAATGCTGCATCAATATTGGGCGGATACCCCATGTTACCCGTAAATAAAACATCATATGATTTTACTCCTTTTACAGGGCTGAAATAGGCATGATCAACACCATTTGGGATAATAGCTACTTCATTTCGCGAAGGATGAGGAAGCAGATCACGGTCGGGTTGCGAGATAATAGTTTTATTGTCGAACTTTCCGAAAATTAAGTTTTCATAACGAAGCAGCCTCTTATATTCCATTATAAAAGGGATTTTCATCAGAAACGAAGAAGTTTCGGCCCGTCTTTTTGCACCCATCGAAAAAATATCCTGGTAATCGATGGTTTTGGGGATTGCAGAGTTCTTTACATATTCCGAAACACGTATCAATTGGCAAAAAATATGATCGGGTTTACATTTTTTAATAAGGCTATCTATTTTTTTCTGCGCATTGCAACGGTAAAAATATCCGACCTGTAACGGATTTCCGTTCACAAATGCTCTTATCACATTCCAAACCATACCTGTTTTATGAATTGGAATGATGTACACTTCGCTGCAAAATTTGTTCAACTCGTTAAGCGCATCGGGATGAACAGGAGAATCGCTCAGGGCGCATACAATGATCTCGTTATGTTTTGCCAAACAACGGATTTGATGAAATGCCCTAAGCTTATCGCCTTTTTCGATAGGATATGGCACTCGCGAAAGCAAAACAAAAATTTTCATACCGGCTAACGGCTTGTAATTTGTAATTAAAAAGATTAGTGAAAACAGCAAAAAAAAAACGATAAAAGTAAAATCAGAGATATGGTATCTTAGATTTTTTTTAGCAAATCACTATAAAATACCGTTAATTTCTGCATCAGTTTATTGTTGTCGTGTTCCTTGGCTATAAGTTTACGTGCATTTTCCCCCAACGAATCCCTGAGGTTTTTATCGTTGCACAGCCTTACAATGGCTTCGGTAAACGAATTAGGATCTTTGGCGATAAGCAGATGCTGACCGTTTTCGTAATTGATTCCTTCGGCGCCAACAGCGGTTGTAACTATTGCTTTTCCGGCTGCCATGGCTTCAACTATTTTGATACGGATACCGCTGCCCGAAAATAACGGAACCACCATAATCGAAAACCGTTGCATATATTCCCACACATCGGGCACTTCGCCATCAACGGTTACGCCGGGTTTCGAAAGTTTCTTCAGCCAATCGGGCATATATCGTCCGGCAAGGTGAAGTTCGATATCAGGAAGCCGCTTTTTAACTTTCGGCCATACATCGTTCATTAGCCATTTAATACCTTCTTCGTTCGGAAACCAGTTCATGGTACCGATATGAAATAGCGAAGCTTCTTCCGGCTGAACCGGTGTATCAGGCAATGTATCGAGGTTGATTCCGAAAGGTATTGATATGATATTGCTGCTGTGCGACAAACGGTCAAAATTTCGTGCATCAACTGGAGTAATGGCAACTACACCATCCACTTTATTCAGAATACCAATTTCGAAACGCCTTAAAGCCCTGTACAAATGGTTCAGGTAAATTCTTTTAAGAGGATTCGGGCAGTTTTCGGCTACTCTCTGCCATATTTTATGCTCGATATTATGAGCACGCAGAACAACGGGAGCCTTTGAGTTTTTGCGTATAACATCAAGGTAAGAAGCCATATACAGCATTTCGAGCTGAATAATATCATAGGATTCCTTTCGCAGGATTTCGGTGAGCTTGGCCGCGAATGCTTTGGTATGAAACCGGGAAACGTGGTACGAAATGCCAGCCACATAATTGAATATTGCGGCAGGCACATGAAGCGAAAGATCCATCTGAACAAATTCAATCTGGGTCTTCTCCCTGAAATCTGCCGGAATAGTTTCCGGGTTCACACTATACTTATTGGTGTTGGCAGCAAGCACTTTAACGGAATGACCGGCCTGCAGCAGTCCACTTATCATGGCATGCATAGCAATGGGGCCGCCTTCACACTTGGGCCATGGCGACTTATTGCACAGCAATAGTATTTTCATCAGTCGGGTTTTGTTTTTTCTTAAATCTTTTAATTATCCTGTTGAAGAATTGCTTGTAACTCTCAGCATCCATAATGTTAGAATCCGTTGCTGCTTGGTAAGCCAGAAAAATCCCAACAGGCAGGAAAATCATGGTCGACATCCACATGCCTTTCCATGGATCAGTTAATGCCGAGCGAACTGATTTTTCGCCAGTAAAGGAAATAACATGATACGCAACAAACAAAAGCACTGATATTACCAATGGCATACCCAAACCTCCTTTGCGGATAATTGCCCCTAAAGGTGCACCAATCAGAAATAATGCGAAACAGGCAAATGAAAGGGTAAATTTACGGTGCCACTCAATATCGTAGCGTGCTTTCAACTCCACCTTATCCTTGATGAGCTGACGGTTGTATTCAAATGATCCTTTGGCATTGCGCGACATGCCCAGTGCATAGGATGCTATATTCTTTTTGACATGAGCCGGCATGTTTTCAAAAACAGCTAGTGCTTTAGGTTCCGGTATATTTTTTATAAGGCTGTCGCTGATTTTTAAGCGTGTAAAATTGGAATAAAATGCCATCAATGAGGTTCGGAGTTCGCCTACCCTTTGCCCTACTTCCAGCCCGAGTGAATCCGACGCGTAACTAAGTTGCTTAACATTAAGCATATAATAAGCATTTTTAAAAAACTCATCATCGGAACGGGTCATTTTAAATTGCGAAAGATCGAATTTTATAATCTCGCTTTCATAGTTTGTCCGCTGAAACGAAATTTTCTTCGAATCGGTGCGATCAGCCGTTTCCTCATAATTAGTTCCATTATATAAGGTAAGCAGCAGGTAACTGCCATCGGCTGTTTGCTCCATACGGCCGGAATCGGCAATGATGAGGCTATTATTGCCCTGCACTTTCGAATGATCGTAAATCATTACATCTTTTATCCGCGTTCCATCCGCATCTTTTTTCCCTATTTTGATGATATAACCTTCGAGGCCGGAGTAAAAAATGCCATCGCGTATGTTGAGCGAAAGTTTTTTCTGCCGCACATCATATAAGGTCGATCGGAATTTTAAATTGGCATAAGGAAAAATAATATTTGAATAATAAAAAGCACCAACACTTATCAATAACGAAAACAAGCCCAGAGGCATCATAATTCTACGGAGTGAAATACCTGCTGCTTTCATTGCAACCAATTCATATCGTTCGCCAAGGTTACCGAAAGTCATCAGCGATGCCAGCAGAATTGATATAGGCAATGCCATCGGCACGAACGTAAAAGAAGCATAGAACATAAGTTGGGAAATAATATCCCACTCAAGCCCTTTGCCTACCAGTTCGTCAACATAACGCCACAGAAACTGCATCAGCAAAACAAACACTACAATAAAAAATGTAGCTAAAGCAGGTCCTGCATACGAACGTAATATGAGCAGATAGAGTCTTTTCACCGGTGATGTTTTTTGCAACTTGCAAAGGTACTATATTAAATGAATAGTGAATAGTGAATAGTGAATAGTGAATAACGAATAGTGAAGAGTGAAGAGTGAAGAGTGAAGAGTGAAGAGTGAATAATGAAAAGTGTTGGTTCGTATCGCTGGAAAAATTATCAGGGTGTAGTCACCCCTCTCTTTTTTAGGAGAGGGGACGGGGGGTGAGGTCTTTAAGTAGTGAATAGTGAATAGCTGTAGCGCAGCGGAAGTGGCGCTCTGCGCCATGAATAACGAATAGTGAATAGTGAAGAGTGAAGAGTGAATAATGAAAAGTGATGGTTCGTATCGCTGGAAAAATTATCAGGGTGTAGTCACCCCTCTCTTTTTTAGGAGAGGGGACGGGGGTGAGGTTTTTAAGTAGTGAATAGTGAATAGTGAATAGTGAATAATGAATAATGCGACGCCACCATCAACCATCCATCTTTCCTACGAATATTTTGTAGTTTGGGGTTCCTTCTCCTTGAGGAGAAGGTGCCCGCCGGGCGGATGAGAACATTAAATTTAGAATTAAAAAGTATCAAGCCTGTTTTTCCTATAAGCATCCCTCCCACCACCACAAAACTTTTTTAATACCTTTGCCATCACTTAGCCCAAAACCGGATATGGATTACCGAATAATTAATGTGGACAGCAAGCGCAACAGCGATCTTTTTCATGATGTGATGCGCAAAATATACCGCGGCGACAAAAATTTTGTCTGTCCGCCTGATGATTTTATTGAAGCAATTTTCAGCCCTGCCAAAAACACTTTTTTAAATCATGGGGAAGCTATACGCTGGATATTGCTTGATGAATCAGGCGCTCTTGCGGGTCGGGTGGCTGCATTTATCAATACGAAAAAAGCGTATACTTTCCCGGTGCCGACCGGTGGCATGGGATTTTTTGAATGCGTTAATGACTACAAAGCAGCAGAAATACTTTTCGAAACCAGCCGCAATTGGTTAGCCGAACGAGGAATGCAAGCCATGGATGGCCCTATAAATTTTGGCGAAAACGATAATTTCTGGGGGCTGCTGGTCGAAGGTTTTATCCCCCAGACTTTCGGAATGAACTATAACCCACCGTATTACAAATATTTTTTCGAAAAGTACGGATTTACGACCTATTTCGAGCAGGTTACCAACCTGTTGGATCGGCGAAAGCCTTTTCCCGAAAGATTCTGGAAAATTGCCGATTGGGTAAGGCGAAAACCGGAGTATAATTTCAAACATTTCTCATACCAGCAAACGGAGAAATTTATTGCTGACTTTATTGAAGTATACAATGATGCTTGGCAGTTTCACGAAAATTTTACACCTACTGAACCCGAAGCTTTACGCAGGATGCTTGCTGATATGAAATCACTGCTGGTACCCGAATTTATTTGGTTTGCCTATCGCGGAGATGAGCCCATTGCTTTTGAAGTCATGTTTCCGGATCTTAACCAGATGCTTAGGTTTTTTAACGGAAAAATAAATTTATGGGGAAAACTTAAAATCGCGCTCTACGGAAAGAAGCGGATTTTTACCCGTGCCCGTATCACTATTATGGGCGTAAAAACGCACTATCAGAAATCAGGAATTGAGTCGGCTCTCTTCTGGCATATGGACAGCGTGATGAAGAAAAACCCTCAGTATAATGAAGTAGAACTATCGTGGGTGGGCGATTTTAATCCCAAAATGAGGATGCTGCACGAAGCGGTAGGAGGTGTTTTTTCGAAAAAGCATATCACATACCGGAAATATTTTGCTGAAAATCCTGAAGCAGGAAGATCTACCATTATTCCTGTTAATACCAAGGAAATGGTTGTTAAGCAAGGCTAGTAATTTATTGAAGATATTTCTTTCACTAACCCTAACACCATGAAATCACTCATTACTCTATTCCGGTTTTAATAATCGGATTACACCATTTTGTATTGGTATAAAATTGAATAATCTAATTGTAAGACCAATGACTTTTTCAAGAAAAAAAAATCATTTTTTAAAACCTGTATGATTAACTGTTATATTTGCATTGAATTACTATGACTTCATTCAACTTTGATCTAGCATCAAAAAAATAGTTATAATCAATCAATGTTTAACAAATCCAATAAAAAAATGAAAGCTACATTACTCACTGTTTTTGCATTTGTGATAGGCATTTCTCTGTCAGCACAAAAAATTGTTCAGTCATCAGCTGACAAAGCAAACCTGAAAGCTGAGATGCCTAATAAAAAGGCAATCAACGAATCAACCAATAATTCAACTTTATACAGCCCGGGCTATTACCCTAAATCTGCTCCCGGAGTTATGGAAACGCCGATAGGGATGACATTGTATGATCTACAGTCGAACTCTGCCGTTCAAAACCGTATATATGCTTATCCTGACGGTACAGTAGGAGCTGTATGGACATCTGGCTGGACACCTCCTGCAACAGCATTTGCTGATCGTGGCACAGGCTACAACTATTTTGATGGTACAAGTTGGGGCGAAATCCCAACATCACGTATCGCTTCAGAAACATTGAAAAACGGATGGCCATCGTATGCACCACTTGGTGCTACTGGCGAACTTGTTGTTTCACACACAGGAGCTCCCGGACTTTACCTTACCAAACGCGCTGTAAAAGGAACAGGAGCATGGACAACAACTATTATTCCCGCTAGCGCCAATATGACATGGCCACGCACCGTGACTAATGGCAATAGTATTCACATCCTGGCAAATTCAGGTGCATTGTATCAAGGTATGACTAATGCTTTGCTCTACTACCGGTCAACGGATGCAGGTGCTACTTTTACAGGACCTACCATTCTTCCTGGTTTGGATGCCGCTTCATTTGCCTTGAATGCCAATTTTACTGGCATTGCTGGCGATTCATACGGTTGGGCTGCACCTCGTGGTGATAGTTTGGCATTTGTTGTTACTGACGGATGGGGCGGTATCTGGGCATTCAAATCATTCGATGATGGTTTGACGTGGTCAAAAGTTACCGCTTTCGAATTCCCTGCTAATCCAGTTGCAGAAGTAGTTTATCCTACACATGATGATTTTTCTGCCATCGCAATGGATAATGCTGGTAAGGTACACATTGTTGCAGGAAGAATGAAAGTTTCCGATGACGACCTTACAGCAGTTAACTCGTCATATTTACCTTATACTGATGGTTTAATCTACTGGAACGAAAACATGCCAGTAATGGACACAACCTTACTGGGTGATCTTGATGTAATGAATGAAAGTGGAAACCTGATTGGGTATATGTCCGACTACAATGCAAATGATGAAATTGATTGGCCAGAAGTAGCTTCAGGCGAATGGCCTTTTGGCACATACTATGCATCAATGAGTTCAATGCCTCAGATAGTGGTTGACAACGCTAACAATATTTTTGTTTCGTTCTCACAATGCCGCGAAGATCTGGTAAATCAAGGTGCAGTACCTAATGCACAGTTATACAGGCACCTCTTTTTAACTTCAAAAATGGCCAGTGAAGGCGAATGGATTGAAGCCCGCGACCTTACTGACGATATTGAACATGCTTTCGATGAGTGCGTTTTTGCCAGTTTGTCCTATTCAATGGATGACAGACTTCACCTTATTTACCAAGTTGATCCTGAACCAGGTTTATCAATAAGAGGTGATGAAGATCCTGAATTTCTTGATAATTATATTAATTATCTGACATTCCCAACATTTGTAAGCACTAAACCAGCTGACGTTGCAAAAGATGTTATGGTATCACCAAACCCTGCAACTGAATATACCAATGTTCAGGTTATGCTTAACAACTCGAACAAAGTTGAAGTTAATGTGTATGATGCAATGGGTAAACTCGTTATGAATAACAATTTCGGCGAGCAAACAACAGGTTACCATACCTTTAAAGTGAACACAAATTCACTTACAACTGGAATGTATCTTTTCACAGTTAAAATTGGCAACAACCAAACTTCACAGAAAGTGGTTGTTAAATAGGTAAATTTTTAAAAATTGCCTGAAACGAGGTTGATGCAATAAGATGCATCAACCTCGTTTTTTTTATTGTAAAATTTTTTTTAAGCAATTACCAGGTACAACGAAAAAAAATCTCTTGTATGTTCCGATTTACTGTTATATTTGTATTGAATTACTGCAAAAGTATTAATTCGGAATTTTAATAACAATCAAATCAATTAATGTTAAACTAATACAAAGAAAAAATGAAAACAACTCTACTCTTTGTTCTTGCTTTCGTGATAGGCCTGTCAGCCTCTGCACAAAAGATGAGCAACAAGCTATCAACAAATGTTAACGTTAATGCTAAACTGGAAAAAGTACGTCCTGTTGACAAACCAACGAACGACAAAGCCTACCAACAAAGCTATGCTCCGGTTAGCAAATCCGGAAAAACTGAAGGAGTTACGGAATCTCTGATAGGCGGTACAGTTTATGACACACAAACCAATGGTTCAGTTGGTAACCGTTGTTACGTTTATCCTGATGGATCTATAGCCGGCGTATGGACAATGGGTTTAGTTGCACCTAGCTATCCTGAACGCGGTACCGGTTACAATTATTTCGACGGTGCCTCATGGGGTCCTGAACCAACTGCACGTATTGAAAATGCCAGATGTGGCTGGCCATCCTATCGCCCACTTGGTGACGGCGAAATTGTTGTTTCACACAATGCCAGTACTGGGTTGTTACTGACCAAACGTCCAACCCGTGGAACCGGTGCGTGGACAACTACCCTGTTGCCTGGTCCAGCTGGTGGCTCTGATATTACCTGGCCACGAATGCTTACCAATGGCAATACAGTTCACATCCTTGTTCCTTCAGCATCAGTGCAGGAAGGCTTGCTTTACGCTCTTCTTTATTACAGGTCGTTGGACGGTGGCGTAACCTGGGAAGCACCAAGAACACTTCCTGGTTTGGATGCAGCAACACTGGGTGCAGGAACTACAAAAAGTTTCAATGGATTCGGTGCCGATGGTTACAACTGGGCAGAACCAAAAGGCCAGACCATTGCTTTTGCAGTAGCTGATGCTATGGGTGGAGTATGGGTTATGAAATCAATGGACAATGGCGATACATGGGAAAAAACAACAGTTCAAACTGTTCCTATTTTTGATTTAGCTCCAACACCGATAATGTGGTCAAATGACGGCGGAGTATCAATTGCCCTCGATAGCGAGTCGAAAGCTCACATTGTGTTCGGGCGCATGCGTAGCTCCGACGATGATTTCGGTACTGAAGGTAATTCTTACTATCCTCTTACTGACGGACTTATATACTGGACAGAAGGCATGCCTGCTTTCGATACCACAGCATTAGCTGATTGGGATGGTTTAATAGCAAATGGTAATCTAATAGGAGGAATGGTCGATTATGACAATAGTGGTGAAATCGAATTTCCAGAAGTAGGAAGCGGAGAATTCCCATTCGGATTGTATGGCAATTCACTTTCAGGCTTTGGCCAGATAACCATTGATGAATTGGATAACATTTTTGTAACTTTTTCGTCATGTCGCGAGGACCTTATTAATGCAGGTGCAAGTCCAAATGCTCAGGTTTACAGGCATCTATACACAACATCAAAAATGGCTGGACAAACAACATGGGCTGATCAACGTGATTTAACTGATGATATCGAACATTCATTTGATGAGTGCGTAACTGCTTCACTTGCACCGAAAACTCTTGACGGCAAGTTGCATATGATTTATCATGTTGATCCTGAACCAGGTACTGCAATTGGATCTGATTCAGATACTCCTTCAGATACATATGTTAATTATCTCACTGCCATAACTTATGTAAATGTTAAACCTGTTGATATTGCCAAATATGTTGATATTTCGCCAAATCCAGCTACTGACTATGCTAATGTAGTAGTTTCATTGACCAAAAATGATAATGTTGAAATCAACGTGTATGATGCTATGGGTAAACTGGTTATAGCCAATAACATTGGTTCACAATTAACCGGATACCATACCTATAAAGTAAACACATCGAACCTTACATCAGGTATGTACCTTTTCACCATAAAAGTTGGTGATAGCCAGACATCAAAAAAAGTCCTGGTTAAATAATCCTGATTATTCTTTTCAAACGAAGGGCTGCCTGTATGGTGGCCCTTTTTGTTTTTTTTATTCTCATATTTAACTCTGACACATAAATTCCATCAAACTGGAAGTAAAAAAAATTATTACTTTTGTTATTCCGCTATAAAATATAGCTCATTAAAACAAGGTTTGGAACCTCTTTGGTATTAATCACACATTAAAACAATCAGTTATGAAGACTTTTCTACTTTCAATTATTTTTTCGTTAGTATGCTCTTCAGTTTCAGCACAAGCATTCTGCGTGAAACAATCAGACAATAATGACAGAACTGCTGGATTGTTCAGAAAACCATTTAATGACGATGCGATAAGTAATTCAACCATTGACATACCTTTTAGTAAGCCAGTAAATAAATTCGTATCAGCCCTTGGTGTTTTCGAAACCATGATAGGCAGCACTCTTTACGATGCCCAGACAAATTCATCCGTTGCAAACCGCATTTTTGCTTATCCTGATGGTACAATTGGTGCTGTTTGGACAATGGGATTCGGATCTCCGGCTTATACCGATCGGGGAACCGGGTACAACTATTTTGATGGTGTAAATTGGGGCGATGAACCAACTACAAGGATTGAGCCTGTGCGAACCGGCTGGCCATCATACTACCCCCTAGGAAATGGGGAACTGGTTGTGTCACACGATTTTATTAATGGGCTTCAGATTTCCAAACGGCCATTTAAAGGAACCGGACAGTGGACAACCTCTTTCCTGGCAGCACCAGCCGGGGCAACAAAGGTTTCGTGGCCACGGGTTATAACAGTTGGAAACACCATTCACATTATTGCAATTTCAGGCGTTCCGTATCAGGGTCTTGACCTGGCATTGTTGTATTACAGATCAACAGATGGAGGTACCACCTGGGAAAGTCCGGTAATTATACCCGGCCTTGATGCAACATCACTAGGTGCTGGTACCGGAAAAAGTTTTTCGGGATTTGGATCTGATTCCTACGCCTGGGCAGCGCCCCGTGGCGATACCATTGCCTTTGGTGTTGCCAGCCTGATGGGAGGAGCCTGGATTATGAAATCTTTTGATAATGGTGTTAGCTGGTCAAAAACAACCATTTTTGCTTTACCTGTTATAGCTGAAGCACCTTCCCCGATTATGGCTTCGTCGGATGGGGCAATTTCGCTAGCCTTGGATAGCCAAGGTAACGCTCATGTGGTATTTGGAAGGATGCTGGTTTCGGATGATGATTTTGTGACAGCAGGATATACTTATTATCCATATACCGATGGGCTTGTATATTGGAATGAGACTATGCCACAGCTGGATACAACTCAACTAGCCAATGCCCAGGTTTTATCTGATCAGGGAAATCTCCTCGCCTGGATGGTTGATTATAATGGAAACGACGAAATTGATTTCCCGGAAGTTGCGCCCGGAGAATTTCCTTTCGGCTTGTATGGCTCTTCACTAAGCAGTATGGGACAAATAATAATTGATGAAAATGATAAACTATATGTAACCTATTCGTCATGTCGCGAAGATCTTATGAATTCAGGAGCAAATCCTAATGTTCAGTTATACAGGCATGTTTACCTTTTAGAAAAAGAAAATGCCTCATCGCAATGGAGCAATCCGCGCGATTTGAATGATGATATTGAGCATTCGTTCGACGAATGTGTATACGCTTCATTAGCTTTTAACACACAGGCACATATGTCTTCCTATTTAAATATCCTGTACCATGTTGATCCTGAGCCAGGCACATCAATTGGTAGTGACGAGGATCCGTCTGGTGACAATTATGTGAATTATCTTACTGTAATAAGCCCTTTTGGACCCGGTGTTAAACCATCAGACATTGCTCAAGATATAATGGTTTCGCCAAATCCTGCAATTGAATATGCCGATGTTCAGGTTCTACTTAACATCACAACTAAAGTTGAAGTTAATGTGTATGATGAAATGGGCAAACTGGTTATGGCTAACAATTACGGCGAGCAAACAACCGGTTACCATACTTTTAAAGTGAATACAACTTCCCTTACAAGCGGAATGTATCTTTTTACTGTAAAAACAGGAAGCAGCCGGATTTCGAAAAAAGTGGTTGTTAATTAATACTGCGAATCAAGGGTGGAAATTGTAACTTGTTAGCTTCCAAGCGAACTCATCCAGAGTTCAAAACTCTGGAAGAGTTTAGCGCCCGAATAGATAAAACATGAATTCAACCTTTGATTCGTATTCATACTTATTTTCTTTCAAAATAATGAAGGGCTGCTTTAAAAGGCAGCCCTTTGTGTTTTGAACTATTCAAACACGAAACCCTTTAACCGAGCCCAGCGAGATCAGCGAAGCTAAATCTGGAATGTCACTTCTGCTTCATTAAACAACTTTTAATCCGTCTGCTTCGACTCCGCTCAGCATGACAGAGGCCAAAATACTTCAAACTCTTGTTTATATTAACCCCAAAGTACTCCACCTTTCAATTGAAAAGTATACCACTTAGTCATAACAATACGAGGATAAAAAACTCTTTTACCGGCAAAGATTGCAACTACTGGTTCACAAGTCCGTCTGCTTCGACTCCGCTCAGCATGACAGAGGCCGAATTCCAAATCCCGAAACCCAAATTCCAAATCCCATAATCATCGTAACTCCTTAGTGCCTCAGTGGTTAAAAATCCCCGAAAACCAAATTCCAAAATCAAAAACCAAAACTCAAATCCCAAATCCCAATCCCTTCAAACCCCAAACCCAACCCCTTCAAAATTTATAATTCAACTAACCCGCTTAATACATACACCTTTTTATATCTTTGTACCCTGAAATTAACAGAATGCTTCTGACCGAAATAAAATTCCTGGTTCTAAAAGATATCAAGCTCGAATTCAAGCAGCGCTATGCCATAAACGGGATATTGTTGTATGTGGTTTCAACCATATTCGTGAGTTATCTTTCGTTTGTCAGGATTATTGAGCCGGCAACGTGGAACAGCCTTTTCTGGATCATCATGTTATTTGCGGCCGTTAATGCGGTTTCGAAAAGTTTTGTACAGGAAAGTACCTCGCGGCAATTGTATTATTACACTATTGCCAGTCCGCAGGCAATTATCATTTCGAAAATACTGTACAACTTTATGCTTATGGGTGTGCTTTCTCTCTTATGCTTTGTTGTATTCACTGCACTGATGGGAAGTTTTGTTGAAAACTATCCTTTGTTTATAAGCGCTTTGCTGCTGGGTAGTTTTGGATTTGCTTCATCGCTTACCATGATTTCGGCTATAGCTTCGCGAACCAACAATAATTTCGCACTAATGGCTATTTTAAGTTTTCCTGTGGTAATGCCAATACTATTGATTCTGATGAAAGTATCGTCAGCAGCATTAGATGTCGGAACCCTTTCGGGCAATATGAAATACCTGGGAGCGTTATTTATGCTCAATGCGGTTGTAATAGCATTGTCGTTTGTACTTTTCCCTTACCTGTGGCGCGATTAGGATTAGTTTTCCAATAAATGTTCCTGTGAATGTGAATTAAAAACTAAATTTAGAAACTAATAATCGGATACTAAATGACTGAATTCTTTAAAAATAACTGGTGGAAACTGTTAGGTGTTTTATTGGTGCTTTACAGCATAATAGCCGGTTTACTGATTGATGTACCCGATTTGCCGGTGATAAGGCAATCGATCAGGAATTTGTTTTTTCATGTTGTGATGTGGTTTTCGATGATGGTAATGTTTGGGACATCGCTTGTTCGTAGTTTGCGTTACCTTTCTTCATTCGACCTGAAACATGACGTTGTTGCCATACAGTCAGTAAATGTAGGCTTGTATTTTGGTATACTCGGAATTATAACCGGAATGATATGGGCCAATTTTACCTGGGGCGCTCCCTGGGTTAACGATCCACAGCTTAACGGTGCCGCGCTTACTATCCTTGCTTATTTCGCTTACCTCGTTCTCAGGCGTTCAATTGATGAAGAAAATAAACGTGCCCGCATCGCAGCAGTTTACAATATATTTGCGTTTGTAATGCTCGTGGTTTTTATTGGCATTTTACCGCGCCTTGCACAAGGATCTCTGCATCCTGGTAAAGGCGGAAGCCCTATGACTGTTACCAACCTCGATAGTATGATGCGCATGGTTTTTTACCCCGCTATTATTGGCTGGATCCTTATTGGATTCTGGATTACAGGGATACGTGTAAAAATGGCCACCATCAGGCAACACCTCGATAATCCTGAATAATTACCGCTTGAACATTGTGCCCGAAAAGAAACAATTTGAACATTTTACTGTTTAATTAAACACAATACCTCATATGGAAGAGACTAAAATTTTTGTAGTAATCGCTGTTCTTTCAACTGTACTTATCGGTTTGGCCGCCTATCTTTTGTGGCTCGACAGAAGGGTTTCGAAAATGGAGAAAGAAATTAAAAATAACCTAAACTAATTATGAAGAAGACACATATTTTTCTGCTCGTATTTGTTGTTGCAGCCATAGGCGTGATCATGAGCCTGTTTGCCAATACAAGTACTTACACCGATTTCTCAGCAGCAACGGATAATCCGGGAAAAGAATTCCATATTATAGGGAAACTGGCGCTCGACAAACCTATTGTTTACGACACTAAAGTGGATGCCAATAAGTTTACATTTTTCATGACTGATCAAAAAGGTGAGGAAAAACTAGTTACGTATAAAGGTGCCAAACCTCAGGATTTTGAAAAATCGGAACAGGTTGTTGTGATAGGCAAGATGGAGAACAACGACTTTATTGCCAGCAGTCTCCTGTTGAAATGTCCTTCAAAATACAATGAAGAAAAGAAACCGGATGAATTTGGCGATCAGAGTTTTAAAGCCGTGGAAACCACTGAAACAAAATAAAAAAAAGAAGTTTTAAAACCCCGCGAGGTCATAAAATACAAAAGAGAAGGTGTAAAATCCTTCTCTTTTTTTTTCGCGAATTCGAGAACGCAGGTTAACGCTTTTCGGCAAAAGTGGTATTAATATTCTAAACTGATTTTTAAGTCATCAAAATAAATTGGTTTCTTTGTCTGGTTCCAGGCAAAAATGCGGATTTCCTGTTCCGGGTTTAACGGTTTCTGGAAAAAGAAATTACATGAAAACTCCATCCATTTGCCTGTTTCGGAAAGATTATCGGTAAGCGGGTACACTTTCCAGTCGTATTGTTCTTTGTTTTCGCTCACGTTCAGGATAATTCCCAGTTTCGGGGAAGCAACTGTGGTATAAACCCATCCGGTAACGACTATCTTTTTCGGAACACCAGTATTGATATTTTTCAGAATTTCCTGAAAAGCATAGCTGTATTCGTATGTTTCGTTGGTAACACTGGCGTAATTGCCCGAATGTGCAGGTGGACTGCTCATTGCAATAACGGTTTTCTCATTAATCCACGATGGAATAACAGCTGATGCATTTTCCAGGTCGTTTGTAATTTCAATCAGATTTTGAGCCGTAGTTGTTGCAGGTTCGGTTTTTGGGGTAGAGTTCGAACAGCTATACAAAAGCGTTCCGGCAATAGCTAAAACAAATAAATTTTTCATATGTATGTGTTATTTAAGTGGTTGTTGCGTATAAATGATATTTGCAAAATTATAATTATTTTTCCGGTTTAAAAATCGTGAATCGAAAATATGCCGGTAACATCGGAACGCAGGAATAAACAATTCTAAAAAAATAAAATGTATAATACTGATAACCGGCACTTTTGGCATTTTAACACAAAAGGTTTATTGCTTATACTAAAATCTGAACCTGAATATTTTGCACATATTTTCAATTCTGTTGTAACTTTATGCCCTGCTTAAACGTAATACCTTCGAAAAAGTACAAAACCGAAAGCCCAAACAATGACTACAAGCGAGTACAATTCGTGCGCTGACCTATACTCCGATGGAGTGTATCGTTTTATCCTCAAGAATATCAGAGATAGGGATACTGCTCAGGATATAGTGCAGGAATCGTACGTAAGAATGTGGGAAAGGGTAAAAGATATTTCGTACGACAAAGCCCGTGCTTACCTCTTTACAACGGCCTATCACACCATGATCGACCATATACGTAAAAACCAGCGCCTAAGCTCGATTGACGATAGTTACGGCGAAGTACTTGACGAAAAATCAGGTACGTATAACGATCTGAAAGACATTATAAACGAAGCTGTTGCCCGACTTCCTGAAATACAACGGTCGGTAATTATGCTCCGCGACTACGAAGGATACTCATACGAAGAAATCGGCGACATACTGAAACTTAGCGAATCACAGGTAAAAGTGTATATATTCAGGGCACGTACTTTCCTGAAACAATATATCGGAAGCCTCGATCTGGTGCTCTGAAAAAACGGAATACAAATAATAAATAAAATGAAAATAAACAGGGATAATTACGAAACGTATTTCCTCGACTATCACGAGGGGCAATTAAGCCCAGCGATGGTGAAGGAAGTGATGTTGTTCGTTGAGATGAATCCCGATCTTCTGAATATTTTCGGAGGTTTTCGAGCTATTACACTTGTAGCTGATGCTGACGTTGTATTTGAGAATAAGTCAGTTTTAAAAAAAAACCAGGTATTCGCCACTTCACAGATTAACGATTCAAATTATGAGGAATTCATGATTGGCGAATCCGAAGGGCTGCTAAATACAAACCAGCTTTCGGCACTTGATGAATTTATAAGTATCAATCCACAGTTTGAAAACGATCGCCGTCTGTTCAGCCTTGCTCATTTAACGACAGATAGTGAGGTGGTTTTTGAAGTTAAAGAATTGCTGAAACAAAAAGCTATTCCGGTCGGGCTCATCACTGCTGCTACTTACGAAACTTTCTTTGCCCGTGAACCCGAAGGCGATCTGAATATGGAAGAAAAACGCCTGCTCGCCGATTTCATGCAATACAATCCACATCTCGAACAGGAGCGGAATTTGTACAAGCAAACATTCCTGGTGGCTGATTCAGCAATTGTTTTCGAAAATAAAAATCAGTTAAAACAATCTGTTATTCCGGTTCGTCGCATTGTATATTACGCACTTTCTGCAGCAGCTTCACTGGCCTTGATAATGAGCGTTTTCTTCCTTGTCAATCAAATAGACATACCCGATAATGTAGCACAACTGAAAAATAAAACTATAAAAACAGAACAAGCTGCATCACAATCCGAAATAAAAATGCCTGATAATGAGGTTTCTGTAACTACTAAAAAGAGGAATCCTGAAACAATAACTTCTAACCAGGCCATTGAAACTGCCGAAAATCGGTCGCAAGCCAGCAAAAATGCACCTTCTACTATCATACATAGCAAAGCCAATACCGAAATTGCTACTGTTTACCATCATGACATTGAGCCATTGCTCGCAAAGCCGGCTAATAAGGTAAGCACACGCCAATTTGTAGAGCCTCAGTTTACATTTATCCGCAAAAGCCAGATGTATATGAATGATAATCTTGAGTTCTATTACAACCTAAAGCTTGCCGAGCAAATAGAATATGCTGAGTTAAATAAAAGAGATAAAAATCCGGCCAAAACTATTATGAATGCTGCCACCGGAAAAGCTGAGGATTTATTTGCAATGAATAGGAATACCCCAGCTGTTGAAGAAAAAAAGAACGTTTCGTTATGGACATTTGCCGAACTTGGAGTTCAAACCTTCAATACAATAACTTCGAGCGAATTAGAACTGAAATTACGTAAGGATGAAGAAGGAAAAATTATTGCTTACGGTTTTGAAGGCGGGTTTATTGATTTTGAGAAAGAAGTAAAAAAATAACATTTAATAAAACAGTAGTATGAAAATCCGGGAATAACCCGGATTTTTTTTTCGCAAACCCAATGGCATTTTAACTACAATGAACTGTTTTTCAAGTGTTTATTTCAATCATTTTAAAGTAGAAATATCATTGGCGCCTTGTTTCTTAAAAAATTTAACATATTTTACAATAAGCTGTAACATTTAATACACTTACACCGTCTAGCATCAGGAAATCAATAAAAACAAACCACATAATCACATAATTATGAAAACTTTAAAATTGGCTCTGGCAGGAATGATGCTCCTTACACTCACTCACACTAGTGTTAAAGCTCAAACAAAAGGAAATGGCAATGTAACAAGCCAGGAACGCCAGGTTTCGTCCTTTGATGCTATAAAAGTTGGCTGTGCAATACATTTAATCCTTTCGCAGGGCGATAAGCAATATGTAAAAGTCGAAACCGACGAAAATCTCCAGGATCGTATTACGGCTAAAGTTACAAACGGCACTTTGCAACTGAACTGCGAAAACATCAAAGAATCTACTAAAATGAATATTTATGTAACCGCCGTAAACCTTAACAGTCTGGATGTAAGCGGTGCAGCTAAAGTAACCGGCCAAACCCTTCTGAAAAGCGAACAATTCGAACTCTACACTTCAGGAGCATCCAAAGCGACACTTAACATTGAAACAGGTACTTTTATTAACGAAACCAGCGGAGCAGCCAGTAATACACTTAACCTAAAGGCAAGAAACGCAAATACCGAAATCAGTGGTGCGGGCAATCTCACCCTTAAAGGAACTGCTGAGAAACACACAACCGAAGTGTCAGGTGCAGGAAACCTGAAAGCGATCGAATTTGTAACTAATTACACCGATGCAGAAGTTTCAGGAGCGGGTAATGCCAAAATAATGGCCCGTCAACAACTCAAAGCCGACCTTTCGGGAGTTGGTAATCTATCCTACTTTGATAAGGATAACATTAAAAAAATATCCAAACAGGGCGAATATCAGATCACTTTCGATGGTATGGATAATGTAAAAAGTGTGATCATCGAAGATGAAACTGATGTATCCGTTGATATTAATGACGGAGTATGGAATGTATATGAGGATGACGATTCAGTTACAGTAATACTTAACGATAAAAGAATCATA
>JBBSDC010000050.1:0-23308 GCA_038249705.1 Bacteroidales bacterium
GAGTGTAACGGAAACCAAGCTTTAGCATGGTGGCGCTCTGCGCCATGAATAGCTGTAGCACAGAGGAAGTTGGAGTGTAACGGAAACCAAGCTTTAGCATGGTGGCGCTCTGCGCCATGAATAGTGAATAGCTGTAGCGCAGCGAAAGTTGAAGTGAAACGGAAACCAAGCCACAGCATGGTGGCGCTCTGCGTCATGATTTGATATTTGTGATTGAAGATTTTATCAATCGCTATTTATTTTTTTTACCCATTTTGCATGATTTCCTGCTGAAACCTCTCCACCTTCACATACATACAGCAGAATTCATGATTTATCTGTAACTGAATGAATTTGTTAACATAAAAGCTGTAATTTTGGATTCAAAATTTAAGAATATGAAACAACTGTTTTTCGTACTTCTGGTAGCTGCAATTATAGCAGGCTGTTCAGGAAAATCAACTTCAACCGACAATGCATCAGAAGCAAGTACTGCGGTTGCCAACAAAACCATAACCCTCGCCGTTGAAGGTATGACTTGTACCGGATGTGAGGGTACCGTTAAGGAAAATGTTGAAAAAATTGCCGGAGTAGTTTCAGTAAAAGCTTCACACCTTGATTCAACCGCGGTTGTAAGCTTCGACTCAACTCAAACCTCAATAGCTGCCATTGAAGCTGCTGTTACCGAAGCAGGTTATGTGTTTAAAGGAGAAAAATCGCCACTGGCCCAATAACAGATAATTTTCGAGGCCAATTCTTACTAAATCAGTAAAGCCATTCAAAGGAAATATCTTTTCCTTTTGTTGTTAATTTTTCTTGTCACAATTTATTCTCCTGAAGAAAATTAAATTCGCGATTTAACTTAATTACTCTTTTATTGTTTTAATCTAAATATAATACGTAAATCACTCCATGAAATAACCATGAGTATAAATTTTCTCACCAACCGAAGTGATTATTTCATGGCGTATTCCATCTGACCGGATTAATATAAAAACAAAAAAAACAGATGAAAAAATCTTACCTGCTTTTACCTTTTTTTGTGATGCTTATAGCATTCACACGAGTTTCGGCTCAATCAATTACTGTTGTTGCTGATACCTCTGAATATCCATACTGGATTTCGATGATGCAGGATCCGGATGCTAACTTCTTTCAAATCCAGAGTGCTTTCAATAAATATTGGGAAAACCGCGAAATTACCAAAGGATGTGGATGGAAACCTTTTAAGCGCTGGGAAAGTTGGATGAAGGACCGCGTTACTGTTGATGGGAGAATGCCTGCTCCAAACGAAGTCAGGGATACATACAATACCTATATGAAACAATATGATAATCCCAAATCATTGAGTGGAGAATGGATTAACCAGGGACCATTTGAAATTGGTGGCGGATACGAAGGACTCGGTCGGTTGAATGCTGTTGCTTTTCATCCTACCAATCCTGACATTGTATATGTAGGAGCTCCTGCAGGCGGATTATGGTTTACAACAACCGGAGGAAATGAGTGGTCGTCAACAACGGATGGCTTACCTACCCTTGGCGTTTCAGCTATTGCCATTGATCCGGTAAATCCATCAACTATTTTTATAGGTACAGGCGATCGCGATGCTGGAGACGCACCCGGATTAGGAGTTATGAAAACTACCGATAACGGAGCCACCTGGCAATCGTCGAATACAGGAATGGATAACATTACAGTTGGTGATCTTCTTTTTGATCCTACTAACTCACAGATAATTTTTGCCGGTACAAATTCCGGTTTCTTTAAATCTATTGATGGCGGAGCAAACTGGGTTAAAAAAAATAACGGATCCTTTAAAGATATTGCTTTAAAGCCAGGAAGTAACACCATTCTGTATGGTACCTCCGGAGGTCAGTTTTATCGTTCGACTGATGCCGGCGAAAACTGGCTTCTCATTACAGCCGGTGTGCCTTCGGGAGCAAGAGGAGTAATAGCCGTTACACCTGCTGATCCGGAAATAGTGTATTTTCTGCTTGCAAAAGGCGATAATGGATTCAGAGGATTGTACAAATCGGTAAACGCAGGACTCACTTTTACTGAAATGTCCAATTCGCCCAATCTGATGGGCTGGTCGTGCAATGGAACAGACTCTGGCGGACAAGCTTGGTATGACCTTGCAATTGTTGCTGATCCTATTGACGCCAATATTATTTACGTTGGCGGTGTA
This sequence comes from Bacteroidales bacterium, assembly GCA_038249705.1. Classification (GTDB taxonomy): domain Bacteria; phylum Bacteroidota; class Bacteroidia; order Bacteroidales; family UBA4417; genus UBA4417. The sequence continues at coordinate 2,171 of JBBSDC010000050.1, forward strand.
AATATTTGGAAATCAACTAACGGCGGTGCAAATTGGCAGATAAACGGACATTGGTACGGGGGCTGCAGTGTAGCCGAAGTTCATGCCGATCAGCATATATTTACTTTTAATCCACTCAACAACAGGATTTATATTGGAAATGACGGTGGAATTTACTGGACAGATAATGGTGGAAGTCAATGGATAGAAATTACAACAGGTTTGCCGATCACCCAATCATATAAAATAGGCCAAAGTGCCACAGAGGAGGATCTGGTAGTTATAGGCAATCAGGATAATGGCACTTATCTGCTTGATGCTGACACTTGGACATCAATTGGAGGTGGTGATGGAATGGAATGTGCTATCGACTTTACAAATCCGAATTATCGCTATTCAACAGTATATTATGGTGCTATGAACAGGGTGATAGGTAACAATGCACAGCAAATAGCCGGCAACGGTGTAAATGGAATCACTGAAGAAGGCGCATGGGTTACTCCTTTTATTATGGGCGAGGACAACGCGAATGTTATGTTCATCGGTTATAAAAATGTGTGGCGGAGCGTAAATATTAAAAATCCTTCTGCTTCGGGTGTACAATGGAAAAAAATCTCAACCATAAACACATCTAATCTTAGTGTTTTAGAACAATCACCTGTTAATACCGATATTTTATATGCTTCAAGCGGTGGCTCATTATACATCAGCACCAATGCTTTGCAGGACGTACCTACCTGGTCAAATATTTCTTCTCAATTATTAAGCAGCTCTTCTGTATCGGATATCGAAGCAAGTCCATATGAGGAAAACACCGTTTATATTGTTCAGGACAAACAAATTTTTAAATCGGTTGACCGTGGAATAAACTGGACAGAAATTACAGGCGGACTTCCTGATATACATTTTTCAACCCTTGTTTACTACAAAAACAGTCAGGAAGGCATATATGCGGGTTCTGATGCCGGAGTTTATTACAAGGACAAATCACTTACCGACTGGGTTCCATTTTTAAACGGACTTCCTGCAGCTGCAAAAATTACAGAGCTCGAAATTTATTACGATCCTGCTTCACCTGCCGGCGATAAAATTAAGGCAGGAACATATGGACGTGGTTTGTGGAAATCGGATATGTATGTAGTAGCACCTACAGCTGACTTCTCGGTCGATCAGCCTGTTATACCATCCGGTTGCAAAGTAAGTTTCACTGACCTTTCGCTGGGTACTCCATTTCAGTGGGTCTGGGCCTTCCCGGGTGGAACACCGTCAACATCAACAGTTAAAAACCCGTCAGAAATCAATTACGATGCTCCGGGCAGTTATGAAGTTCAATTAACTGTTACCAATAGCGTGGGCGCAAACACAATTACGAAAACTGGTTTTGTTGTTGTAAGCGATACCATAAAACCTGTTCCCGGATTTACTGCTTTGCCGGTTGCGTTTTGCGATATGAGCCAGATTGTTCAGTTTACTGATAATTCGAAATCATGCCCATACGCCTGGAACTGGTCGATCACGCCAAACACAATCGTTTTCGAAAACGGAACTGATGCCAATTCGCAGAATCCACAGGTACGTTTTACCGAAACAGGTTCCTATACGGTGACTTTAGTAGCTCTTAACACCAATGGTTCCCGATCCATCACCAAATCGAATTATATACTGGCGGGTGGCTATAATGCACCGTTTACCGAAGATTTCGAAAGCAATTCATTTGATGGCAGAGGCTGGACTATCGAAAATCCTGATAACCTCCTTACTTGGGGAATTACAACCGTTGAAGGAAACACTCCCGGAAACAATGCAGCCTGGATGAATTTCTTTAATTACTCGGTACCTCCCGGACGCCGCGACCGGATGATATCGCCTCCTATGAATTTTACAGGTTCCGATCCCGTTTTTATGACCTTTGATCATGCCTATGCAAACCGTTACACCTCTGCATCAGATTCACTTATCGTACTCGTATCCGAAGATTGTGGCGAAAACTGGGTAAGGGTATTTGCTGAAGGCGAAAGAGGAGAAGGAACATTAGCAACCGTTCCTAAATTAACCACTGAGTTTTTCCCTGCGGTAGCTGACGATTGGTGTAGCAGCGGCTGGGGCAGCATGTGTGCAATTATCGACCTCTCAGCCTGGGCTAATAAACCCAATATTAAAATTGCGTTCGAAGGCTACAACCGTTTTGGCAACAACCTGTTTATTGATAATATCAGCATTGCAGCCACTCCTGAAGTTGGAATCAAATCAATGAAAAACAACAAAATCATGATTTATCCTAATCCTACATCAGGTTCAATAACAGTGTATTCCGGACAAAAAGTCGAAGATTTAACTTTTACGATTTTTAACACGCAAGGCTCAATGGTATATAGCCATAACTTTAAATCGACTTCACATCTTTCGGAAACACTAAACCTGGGTAATTTGCCAAAAGGAGTTTATTTTGTTAAAATAGCAGGTAACAATACGGCGGAGCAACAGAAATTGATACTCAGATAGTTTTTAAATTCATACACTTTCGAAAAAGCCAGCCTTAGTGTTGGCTTTTTCATTTTCAACCTATGACTATAACAAGGCATGGGTTTACGCTTGTTTCGTATCTTTGCAGCGAATCCACTTTTATGCAGCTATATTACATTGATCCGGTTTTAAATTCCGTTCCATGTCAGGTTACCCTTGGCAGCGAAGAGTCATTCCATTGCATTAAAGTGCTTAGGATGCGCGCAGGTGACAAAATTAATCTTTCGGATGGAAGGGGAAACCTTTACGAAGGACAGATATTGGCACAGGACATAAAATCCTGTCCGGTTATGCTTCTAAGCGTACTTCCTGATTCCGGCAAAAGATCTTTCAGGTTGCATATGGCTGTGGCTCCGACTAAAAATATTGCCCGCTTCGAATGGTTTCTGGAAAAAGCTACAGAAATTGGCATCGATGAGATAACTCCTTTACTTTGTGAACATTCCGAACGGGTGCAGATCAGGACTGACAGATTGCAGAAAATTATTCTTTCAGCCGCCAAGCAATCCATCAAAACCTATCTTCCTGTTATGCACGAGCCTGTAAAATTCGGAGATTTCATCCGATTGAACCATCCTTCAGCCCGGTTTGTTGCTTATGTGGAGGAAAATCAACCTTTGCATCTTAAAACAGCCTACCAGCAAGGGGATTGCACTGTAATGATCGGACCTGAAGGTGATTTCAGCAAAAAAGAAATTGAAACTGCCATCGAAAAAGGATTCGAACCTGTAAACCTTGGTCCTTCCCGCCTCAGAACCGAAACAGCTGCCGTTGTTGCCTGTCACATTATTAATATCGCCAACGAATCATGATAAAAAAGAACTGTATTCTCCTGCTATTTTTTTCTGCCATTTTATTAAATGGATTTTCGCAAAGTACCTACCAGATTGCATTGTTGAAATACAACGGCGGCGGCGATTGGTATGCAAATCCTACTTCGTTAACCAATCTTATTGATTTCTGTAATAAAAATCTGAAAACAAGTATCACTAAAGAATATGCTACTGTTGATGCCGGAAGTGCTGAAATATTTAATTATCCTTTCGTTCATCTTACCGGTCACGGTAACGTAATTTTTAACGACCAGGAAGCCTTAAATATCCGTAACTATCTGATTGCCGGTGGATTTATTCATATTTCGGATAATTATGGTATTGATCAGTACATTAGGCCACAGATGAAAAAAGTTTTCCCTGAACTGGAATTTGTTGAATTACCGTTTAACTTCCCGATTTACCATCAGAAATACGATTTTCCAAATGGTTTGCCCAAAATACACGAACACGACGGGAAACAGCCACAGGGTTTCGGGCTACTGTGGGAAGGCCGGTTGGTTTGTTTTTATGATTACGAATGTGATCTCGGCGATGGATGGGAAGATCCTGATGTTCACAAAGATTCGCCGGAAAAACGACTAAAAGCCTTGCAGATGGGAGCGAATATGGTTCAGTATGTGTTTACAAAGTAGGACAAGTTTCCTGGTTCGGGGATGTCTGAAAACTCAGTAAAAATTCGTCGGAAACAGTTTTCGCAAAACATTAGATATGTTGAATCCTTTATCGATCAGGAACTTCCGCAATAAAAGTATTTCCGGATGCTTATCACTTAAAAATCGATTTTAGCATGAAGATCATGAAATTTGGAGGCACTTCAGTTGGGTCTCCACAAAGAATGAATGCACTCATTAGCCTGATTAACGACGGTGAACCTAAAATAGTTGTTCTGTCAGCCATGAGTTGGAACTGCCAATGCATTGGTTGAAATAAGTCACGTATTATTCGACTGATTTCTAATTGTTTATACACAAAAACCACTTAGGCACTCAGTACACTGAGAAACACTAAGTGGTTTTGTAAAAAAATATAGTTGCTTGTATTTCATAAGGCAGTAATGAACCAGAAAAAACTCTTTGGGGAATTCACATAATAACTTCCTTAAAAAAGATGAAGGGATGAACTTCGTGTTCTTTACAAACTTTTTTTTTTAAGCGCTACGGGCAATATTCCTATTCCGGATTTTCTTTTATTGATATTGAAGTTCTACGGACTATAGCAGATAGCCCGGTGCTCCAACATTCAACACTAATCAATGATCATTTAGTTTGGTGGCCGTAGTTATTTCTATCTCACTTACAATTGGGGAAGTTATTTTAGTTTTTCGCTAAGTGCTCCTTTTGAACTTAGTGCCTAAGTGGTATAAAATTACTTCTTTAACATCGAAATCTGTTCCTCAATTGTAGTGATTTTATTCTCGGCATCAGCCATTTTGCGGCGTTCCACATCCACAACTTCAGCTTTTGCATTAGCTACAAACCGCTCGTTCGAAAGCTTTACCATAACACTTTTCAGAAAACCCCTTGTGTATTCCAGTTCAAGATTGAGCTTTTCGATCTCCGCTTCTTTATCAATTTTATCACCCAAAGGAATATAAAATTCATTTCCTTTTATCAGGAAAGAAGCAGCTCCGTTAACCTTTTCATTTACATAACGTATAGGCGTAAGATTGCATAATTTCTCGATAAGTGAATCAAACATCAGGTTAGGAATCTCCTTATGAGGTTTCAGAATAAACAAATCCAGCTTGTCCTTAACAGATATATTTTTATCCTTTCGTACTGACCGCACCGAGGTTACAATCTCCAATGTGTAAGTAAAATGAGTCAGAATTTTCTCATCATATTTCTGTGGCAGTGGCATTTGCGAAATCATAATGCTGCCGGCTTTTTGTCCATGTAGCAAATGCCAGATTTCTTCTGTGATAAATGGCATAAAAGGATGTAAAACCTGCATTAAATCCGATAACAGCGAAACAGCTGCTTTATGTGTAGCTGCATCAATAGGTTGCTGATAGGCTGGCTTAATCATTTCGAGGAACCAGGAGCAGAAATCGTCCCACACCAATTTGTAAACGCCCATTAATGCATCGCTTAAACGATACTTTGTGTAATGCTCATTTATTTCGGCAAGTGCTTCGTTAAACCGCGAACGGAACCAGGTTACCGATAAAGCAGCATACATAGGTTGTTTCAGGTTTTTATCCACTTCCCAGCCGTTTACAAGGCGGAATGCATTCCACACTTTATTACTGAAATTGCGGCCTTGCTCACATAGCGACTCATCGAATGGTAAATCATTGCCTGCAGGGGAAGTAAGCAGCATCCCTACACGAACGCCGTCAGCACCATATTGCTCAATAAGCTGGATAGGATCAGGCGAATTTCCTAGTGATTTTGACATTTTACGTCCGAGTTTATCGCGCACAATACCTGTCAGATATACATTTTTAAAAGGTATATCCTTGCGATATTCCTGCCCTGCCATAATCATGCGTGCTACCCAGAAGAATAGAATTTCGGGCGCAGTTACCAGGTCATTGGTTGGATAGTAATATTTAATATCCTCATTTTCAGGATTCCGGATGCCATCGAACACGGAGATCGGCCAAAGCCATGATGAAAACCAGGTATCGAGCACATCCTCATCCTGACGAAGTTCGGCAAGAGTGAGTTTAGGGAATTTCGCAAGTGCTTTACCAAGAGCCTGTTCGGCCGAGTTAGCTACAATTATGCTTCCGTCAGGCAGATAGTAGGCCGGAATTCGCTGTCCCCACCACAACTGCCGGCTTATGCACCAGTCGCGGACGTTCTCCATCCAATGGCGGTAAGTATTTTTAAACTTTTCGGGATGGAATTTAACTATGTCATCCAATACCACGTCGAGAGCAGGTTTGGCCATATCAGCCATTTTCAGAAACCATTGCATCGAGAGTTTGGGTTCGATGGCTACATGAGTCCGCTCGCTGTATCCAACTTTATTTACATAGTCTTCAATTTTAACAAGGTTGCCCGAAGCTTGTAAATCTTTTACGATAGCATCGCGAACGGCAAACCTGTCCTGACCGATATACAGCTGGGCTTTATCGCTCAAAGTGCCATCAGGATTGAAAATATCGATGCTTTCGAGGTTATATTTTTGTCCGATCAGGTAGTCGTTTACATCGTGGGCAGGAGTAATTTTAAGGCATCCGGTACCAAATTCGCGATCGACGTACTCATCACTGATCATTGGAATGGAACGACCGAGTAAAGGAACAAGTACGTGCTTGCCTTCCAAGTGTTTGAAACGCTCATCTTCCGGATGATAACAAACGGCAGTGTCGCCGAGTATGGTTTCCGGACGTGTAGTGGCGATAGTAACCCAATCATCTTCTGAGCCTTCCACTTTATAACGGAGATAATACAGTTTACTCTGAACTTCGCGAAAAATAACTTCTTCGTCGGAAAGGGCGGTAAGAGCCTGCGGATCCCAGTTTACCATACGTACGCCACGGTAAATAAGTCCTTTGTTGTACAAATCAATAAAAACACGTATAACCGACTCATAACGAGGTTCATCCATAGTAAAACAAGTACGGTCCCAATCGCAGGAAGCACCCAGTTTTTTTAATTGTTCAAGGATAATACCACCATGTTTTTCCTTCCATTCCCAGGCATGTTCGAGGAAAGCTTCGCGGGTTAAATCAGATTTTTCGATGCCATCTTCTTTAAGCTTGGCCACCACTTTGGCTTCGGTTGCAATAGAAGCATGATCAGTACCCGGAACCCAGCAGGCATTCTTACCAGTCATACGTGCACGGCGAACCAGCACATCCTGAATAGTATTATTGAGCATATGCCCCATGTGCAGCACACCTGTAACATTGGGCGGCGGAATTACTATGGTGTATGGTTCCCGGTCGTCGGGTACCGAACGGAAGTATTTATTTTCGAGCCAGTAGCTATACCACTTATCTTCGATTGACCGGGGATCGTATTTGCTTGGTATTTCCATAAAGTTTTGAGCGATTCGTTTTTTGCGGGTGCAAAGGTAGTCAAAGGGGACGAAATTTTAAGGAGTATTTTGAGGTAAAATGGCGATCGGATAAATCGTCAATCGGTTTTGAGCGAAGCGTAAATTTTGAGCACAGATACCATAATTCAGAACATTTATTGCCTCCTATTACGTAATTCGGGTTATATTTGTTTTGAAATAAAGCTTGATCATGCACCAAAGGGGAATAAAAACAGGTTTGCTCATTCTTTACTTTATGATTCTGGTAGTTTCGTGCATAGCTCCCATCTATCCACGTGAAATGTATCTGCAGCATACAGCTACATTAGTTGTAGCTGCATTTCTGATTTATTCAACTTTTAAGAATAATCTGAGCGATAAGTCCTTTGCGTTGATTGCCATATTTATGGTTTTTCATATCATTGGCGCCCGTTGGATATATTCCTATACTCCTTACGATCAGTGGATTAGAACATTAACTGACTTTAGCATAAATTCGTATTTTGGATTTAAACGAAATCAATATGACCGACTGATTCATTTTCTTTTTGGATTTCTGATACTTATACCACTTCAGGAACTCTTTCAGCGAAGGCCGGATATAAAACGGGAAACAAGTTTCTACCTGGCATTTCTAAGTATTCAATCACTGAGTATGCTTTACGAAGTTTTTGAATGGGCACTATCAATTGTTTTATCACCTGATGCTGCCGAAGCATATAACGGCCAGCAAGGCGATTTCTGGGATGCTCAGAAAGATATGGCCCTTGCTTTACTCGGTACGTTGAGTATGTTATTTATAATCCGTATTTTTCATAGGAAAAGGCAATCGTAACATTTTGAAACCAAAATCAAATACTGTTCAATAAAAACAACTCCGTTTTGCAATAAAAAAGGAACCAGTGTGATAGCACTGATTCCTTAAAATTATTTATACCAGCAGTTATCTCTACCTTGTTCCTGTTGAAGATTTGCTGTCAGTTCTCGACTTCTTTGGCGCCGAAGTTTTAGTGTTAGGTTTAGTTGCTGGTCTGGCAGATGATGGTTTTGATGTAGGTCTGTTTATTGCAGGCTTTGCAGTTTCCCTGCTTATTTTCTTTGAAGGAGTAACGTTACCTGATCTGGAGGAAGGTTTGCTCGTTTCCTGACGGGTAGCCGGCTTAGTAGCTGGCCGGCTGACATTATTATTCCTTGATGGATTTGTTGAAGGACGTGCAGTGTTTTCGGCACCTGGCCTGGTAGTCGGCCTTCTTACATTATCATTTGTTGCGGGCTTTGCAGTGGGGCGTGTCGCATTTCTATTTGTCCCTTGAATTGTTGAAGGCCTGCTGGCATTGTTTCGCCTTGCTGCAGGCTGATAGCCGTTTGGATATCTTTTATTGAAATCGGCTGTCCCTTGTTTACGTGTTTCCGGATGTGAATACGTATTGCGATAAGTACCACTTTGCCTGTGCTGGTATACCGTTCCCGAATAAGAACGATGACCATGATAGTAATTGCTACTGTATTGAGGATAGCGATAGTGATTGCTGTAGTGATAGTAACCATAATAGTGATTGTGATAATGCGAATGATATCCATAATAGTAATCCCAGTAAAAAGGTCTCCAGGGATTCCAGTAGTTAGGATAATAACCCCAACGCCAAGGCGAACGGTAAACCACATATGCCGGCCTGTAAATATAGGTAACCACGGGCCATGCTGCTACTTCAACATAAGTGGTTTTGGTAACAACTACAGTTTCTTTTACAACTGTATTTGTATTTCCACTGTAACCGGGGTTAGGAGTTGAGGTTGACGAAGCATCATCGTAAATGGGTTCGATAATGTAATTTTTGCCATACAATTCCTCATCCCCTATAAGTTGAATCTGAACCTGGTTGTTGGCATCCTTTTGAACTGTAAAAACTGCTATATCCTGATTTTCCTTTTCGTTAACAGCTACCTGTAAAACAATGGTATGATCTTCACCGTCAACATAATCGAGAACTTTTATGTAGTCAATACTATTATCGGCATTGAGGTCGAGGTTATTGATTTTTGATTCTTCTGCATTAAGGTTTTTCTCGAAGCCTTCGAGTGTTTCCGAATCCTGAAAAAGATTGAAAACTGCATACAGGTTCAGATTGTCGCCTGGCAGATTTAATTTTTCGTCGTTATTAGTCTGAGCTGCAGAAGCAAAACCCAGGGTTGAAAGTAGAAGAAAAACGGAGAAAAATTTTAAGTTTCGCATAATGGATGTTTTTAAATTGGTATCAAAAAAAAATGCCGAAAAGTTTAACAAGTTTCTATTTACAATAATCATACCACTTCAATTTTATAGTTAGGGTCTGCTGAAAAACTCCGAAGGAGTTTAATTATAATAACCTCTGGTGCAACCGGAGGTTATTGTCGTGCACAGATCAACCCCGAAGTGGGTTGAATATCTTTATTGCGCTAATATTGAACCCTTTCAGGGTTCTGTATTTTGTGTTTTTTATTATCCACCAGTTTCACTGGTGGTTAATAAAATCAAATCCCTTCAGGATTTCAAAATCTAATTCAGCATAAGGTGCAAAGAATTTGACAAAATAGTAAAAAAAGCTTGCACCTGATTCCATAAATAAATTGTTATCTGGTTGTATGTCGGTCATATATGTGTTTTTCAGCAGACCCTGGTTAAGCATCATAATGCTGAAAAAGTGTTTAAATAGACCCAAAACAAGGATACTTTTCTGCGATCAAATAACTTTAAAACCCTTCTTATTACAAAAACTGCGTCATTTTATTTCCTCAATCATTCCCATGATTTTCAATAATGCTTCAGTCAATTTTGCTTCAGGAACTATAACATTAAAGTCGCCCCAGAAATCATCAGTCGTGCTAAACGCATGATCGGAAAACACCACATTTGGCTTCATAACTTCCTGTCGCGGAAATCTTTCCACATTTTTAGTATCAATATTGCATGTAGCCAGCTCGAGAAAGGTATTAAAATTATCGGAACTTAATCGGTTGCGCAAGCGTGTTTTCAGCTGAATATCGCATCGCGCATGTTTGAGGTAATATTTTCCGTTGAAAGGCATATAGCTGACGGAATAATTAATTTTTTCGAGTTTTACGATCAGTCGCCTGCTTTTTTTCAGCACAAGTTCATCGGCTGCAATATCGATGTAATCCTTATTGATTTCGAAATCAGCGCCCAGTATAGCAAAACTCTCTTTTTCGATATAAATAGTTCCGGCATACAAAGCTTTCTGCAAGTCTTCCTTTTGTACAAAAGTTATCGCGTACGCATCCTTTGCATTGTAGGAAACCAGGTCGGAATAGGTATAATTGTATTCGGCAGGAGTAGTAAGGTCAAGAAATCCGGGAATACATTTTACTATATCCAACTGCAGCGCCGACAGCACACCGGCCTTAAGTTTTAGGAAAACAGTATCGCGTAGATTATCGTCCTGAATTTTTCGCGATTTGAGCATTTTCACCTGATCCGAATGCTCACTTAACGTGTAGGACGATTTAAAAACCTTAAACACCGCTTCAGAATAACTGATGTATTTTTTATTTTTCTGAACTCCTTCGCGATAAAATGTTGTAAGGTAAACGGGTTCAACAGCATTGTTTATAATACGCTGATCCAGTGCTTTAGCCACTATGGCATTGGGATCGATATAACGGATAATAACTTCCTGTATGGAAATTATTCTGCGGTTCATATAAAAATCGACCTGCTGCTCGTTAAGCAGTTGAACAGGAACGCGCTGGCTCATATATCCCATGTGCGAAACTACCAGCGAAGTACCCGCCAGCGAGGCAGGAATTTTTAATGTAAAATATCCTTCGGTGTTGGCAATAGTCCCTATATTTTCTTCTTCAATACCAATGGTTGCATATGGGAGTACCGATTTATTTTCATTATCAAAAATATAACCCCTTATCACTGTATTTTTTAGCGTATCTGTTACCGGAATCGGAATATGAATGCCGGGTAAAACATCATTATGAGTATCCTTATTCATTTTGTAGATAAGGATGTGTTTGCCAATAACTTTATACGAGAGCGAAGGGTTGGCAAGCAGGTTATCAAGTACCTTTTTCAGTGGCTGATTATCCGCCTGAAGTTTAACGCGCTTATCGCTTTCAACGGTTTTGCTATCGTAAATAAAAAGGCAGTCAGCTTTTTGCGAAATCAGGTTCAATGCACCGTAAACAGTGGTATTTTGTTTTGGGATTATAATAAGTTTGTCGAGGAGCGACACCTGAGCAAAAATGATATTAACCCCAAACAGTAAAAAGCCTGTAATCAAAATACAAGCTTTACTCAATTGAGGCATAGGGCTATAAACGCAAAAATTAATCTGGCTTTGCACTTTCTTTATTTTCGGATAATACAACTGACCCATTTACAGTTTGGCTTTTCAGGTTTAGGGTCGCACAAATAAGTTCGGTCATAGTTTCGGTAGTTTCGTTATGAAAAGTAGCCGTCATTTTATGGGTTCCGAGTTCTTTTTCTGCTAATACAAATGTAGTATTGAAATTCCGATTGAGCACACTAATAATATTTTGTAAGGGTTCATCCTTAAAATGCATCCGCTGCCGGTACCAGGCTAATTCATTCACCTGCACATGCTTCGATTTTACAAGGTTATGAGCAATACTTGTAATCATTTCGCCGGCTACAACCAACTTACCAGCCGAAGTATTGTTTTTGGGAGTAACTTTTACTTTTCCCTTGTCAACAAAAAGTTCAAAACTATGGTCATTTTTAGTTTTCACATTAAAAGATGTGCCCAGTACTTCAATAAAAGCTTCATCTGTTTCAATTATAAATGGTTTATCCTTATCAGGTGTTATATCGAAAAAGGCCTCGCCTTCCAGCTCAACATTGCGCGATTCGGACTGAAAATACTTCGGAAACGAAAAACGCGAATTTTGAGCAATATAAATTACAGATCCATCAGCAAGGGTTTTGATAAGCGTATTTACCTCATTAACAGTATTTATCTGAACCAAATCGGCAGCCGGTTTTGGTTTCACATTTAAATAAATAACAGCGCTTATACCCAGCAAAACCATAATTACTGCGGCTGCTCTGATTATATTTGGAACCTGGCTTATTTTTGGAGCAGCTAACTGCTGAGAAATCAGATTTTCGTCACTAAGCCGGTGATGAAGTTTATCCCAGGCTTTACGGGTATCCGGTTTTGCGGGGTTATTAAACTCTTTCATTGCCGACCATTGTTTTTTCATTGTATCAATACTTATTTTACTTTCCTCCGAAACAGAAATTTCCTTTTCAAAAGCGTGCAATTCCACTTCACACATTTCGCCGCTCATATATCGGGCAAGAGTTTCGGAGTGTTGCTGACTATCTCTGTTTGTTTTCATATCTTACTTTTTGCTGTTCCTGTCACTAAGACTATTTAATAGTTCATGCTTTAATTTTGTCATTTATCCTACCTGATCATTGGTAAATTCTTTCAATGACTTTCTGAACATCTGCAATGCTTTTCCCATATCTGCCTCAACCGTTTTCACCGAAATGGATAAGGTTTCGGCAATTTCGCGGTATTTTTTCCCTTCGAACCTGTTCATCCTGAAAATACGTGAACAGCGTTCGGGCATGTTACGTAAGGTTGCATGTATCACTTTCCTCAGGTCGCGGAGTTCAGCATCCGACTGCATATTTGCCGGAACCATTTCCTGAAAATTGTCAAAAACCTGTTGAGCGTAATTTTTACGAATTGCCAGGTGCTCAAGGTAATGCAGTGCATTGTTGCGGATAGAATGATAGAGATATGCGTTTAGTGAAAGTTTAGGATTAAACGTGTCCCTGTTTTTCCAGAAATTGTAAAAAAACTCCTGCACTATGTCCTCTGCGGTGTCAATATCTTTCAGTATTTTATCAGCATGATGACACAATGGTTCATAATACCTCGTAAAAAGACGTTCAAATTCCCTGATGTCGCCACCTTGTATTTTCTTTTGTATGTAGAAATCGGTTAGGTTCATTGTGGGATTTGGAGATGTGGGGATGCGGGGACTTGAAGATGGTGGTTGTGGATTGTATTATTTTTGAGGGTATTGATATTTGAAAGTGTAAGGGAGAAGTTAATTTGTGACTTTCCATCTCCCTTTCCATAATTCACCATTCCCAAATCCCCATTTGTAAATCAATTTTTCATGTTCTTCGATAGTTTTTTAATTGCACTTTCAATAGAATCTTCCGGCTCGATGATATTGTATTTGCCCCAGAAATCGACATCAGTAAAATCCTGAACTTTTTCGGCAAAAACCATATTCGATTTAAAAACTTCCTGGTTGGCAAATTTAGCCACATTATTTTCATGCCTGTCAGTAATAGCTACCTCCGACATTACAGTGTAGTAATTTTTAAAAAGTCGTTTTTTCCAGTCGCATCGGAATTTCAGATCTACGCGAACATAATTGAGATAATATTTCCCGTTTTGTTCCTTGTAAGTAATCAGGTAACTGGTTGATGTAGGTAAAAATATGAGTCCCATAGGTTTCTTTTGTACAAAAACGCGGGCTGCTTTTGCTTCATCGTTGAGGTCGAGGCTAAATTCGGCTCTGCTTATTGCCATGTTATCCTGCGTTATATACAATTTACCATAATAAAGAGGCTCTTCTCTGATTACATTCGGTGAGAAACTTATAACCCAATTGAGTTTATTATCAATGTTTACCATCGACTCAAACTCAAAAATATAATTATCAAGATTATCGAGGGCTATGCTTAAATCGGTATTTTTCACAATATCGAGTAGCATTGAAACATTTGGGCCTCCCTGCAACTGAACCATGAGGGTATCGGCTTTTTTTACATTAGAACCTTTACGGCCTTTATAAATTTTCACCTGATCGTCCTGCATCGACGAATAAGAAGCTTTATAAATATCAACCACTGCTTCGGAAATTGAAAGATAATCGCGGCGTTGCCTGATTGTTTCGCGATAAAAACCAGTCATCATATTGGGTATCTCGCTGTAATTCTTCCTTTTATTTCGGAGAGCCATTTCAACTATTCCACGAGCATCTTTTGGCATAACCGATATTTCCTTAAGCATAATAAGCTGTGGCTCAAGATAAAACGTTTTATCTTTCGCTAGCGATTCGCTGATTTTAAATGTGGAAGTTGCATAGCTGAGGTGCGAAACTTCAAAATATTCAGCATCAATCCCTTTGTTGATCTTCAGTATAAATTCGCCATCTGAATTCGAAACTGTACCTATACCAGTGCTGGGAACGGTTATTGTTGCATAAATTATCTTATCGCCTGTTTTGGCATCTTTTAGCTGTCCGGTAACTGTTACAAACGAGTCGCTTCCATTCTGCGAATATACAGTGCCATAGCTCGACATAAATAGGATCAGGATGCCAATACGGAATAGTATTTGGATTGAAGTTTTCATGGTAATTGATTTTTAAGGGTTAAAGTTAATGCTTGTTTACATCTATAAGATACTTTAGAATGAAAATACCCTATGAATATTTGAAATTTTTTTCCACATGCCGCTTTGGTGTATAGAGCGGAACCCGGCAATCAATAAGTACAATTAACGATATATGAAAACAAAACCATACTGCGATTCGTTTATATAAACAAATTATAAACGATGAGCACATTCTACACAATTACTCTTTATTTTCACTCATGGAACCGCTGGCTTATACTTATTGCAGGTATTTTGGTTCTATTTATGGCTGTTAAAGGCGCTTCAGGCAAAACTGATTACACGGCTTCGCAGCGGAAATGGGCTGCTATTTTCATGGGGAGCCTTCACCTTCAATTGCTTGTGGGCTTGTTAATGTATTTTGTTTTAAGCCCTTATACATTGGCTGCTTTAAGCGATTTCGGAGCTGCAATGAAAGATTCAACTCTCAGATACTGGGCTGTGGAACATGCTTTTGTAAATATTTTAGCTATAGCTGCTGCGCAAACCGGCAGCATACTGGTAAAACGGAATGCAAGTCAGGCTGGAAAACACAAACGCACCCTCATCTGGACAGGCATAGCTATGTTACTTATTTTGGTAATGATACCATTGGGTATTTTAGGTCCAGAGCGGCCATGGTTCAGGTTCTGATATCCCGAATAAAGGCAGAAACTGAAACTGTTTTAAATTTTAAAAGCCACTGCAAATCAATTGCAGTGGCTTTTCTTATTTCAATATTATGATGTTATAAA
Organism: Bacteroidales bacterium; assembly: GCA_038249705.1. Classification (GTDB taxonomy): domain Bacteria; phylum Bacteroidota; class Bacteroidia; order Bacteroidales; family UBA4417; genus UBA4417. The sequence continues at coordinate 17,693 of JBBSDC010000050.1, forward strand.
TTCAATAACAACCAGAAAATCTGATAACTACATTTGTTTTGATGCATTTAGTTTAATAACGAGTGCTATTTCGTCATTAATGAAATCGTCTTTCAGATCTTCAAAAAATTTCTTTGATTTAAATTTAATATCGTACGCTGCCCTGTCAATTGTAAATTCAGGAGTGGTACTGTTAACTTTATCCCCTTCTAAAGCAATGTTGGCCATAAACCCGACGCTTTTGGTAATACCTTTAATAGTAAGATTACCTGTAAGTTCGTAAGCAGTGTTGCTTTCCTTCGAACGAACAATCTGCGTGATTACAAAAGTTGCTTCGGGGTGGTTAGCCACATCAAAGAAATCAGGCGAATTTAAATGTCCGGTTAATTTTCCATTGTACTCGGGATCTTCGATATCGAGCACTTTGAGGCTTGGCATATCAATAACGAACTCACAACCTACCGGAGTGTTTTCTTTAATATACAGTGCACCCGATTTTATAGCGAGAGTTCCGTTATGTTGACCGGTAGGTTTAAAACCTTTCCACTCCACCTGGCTCAAAGCAGCATCAACAGCATATTTATCAGCGCCTTGTGTATTTGCAATTATGGTATCGGCTTCGCTTATTGATGCTTTTTTACCTTCGGAACCGGCACATGAATATAATAGCGCCAGACTAATAATTCCTGAAAAAATAAGTGTTCTTTTCATTTTTTATATGTTTTGAATTAAGCTATTTAAACCATTAACCGTTTAATAATGTTCAATTCCGATTAAACAAAATCATGATAAAGGATCAACTTATTGACAAAATATTCACATTACTTCTGTGTTTTTAAATTATGTATATCTTTACCATCAACAGACAACAATACACCCTTATAATGCATAGGTTTTTATGGCGGATCTATGAGTAATAAATTAGCGGATGAACATAACAACCAAAGGCATCATCCATCTGATGGCAGAGAAATTCGATCAAGATATTTCAACATTTTCAACTAACTTTCTCGAATCTGCTATAACAAACAGGATGAATTTTTCCTCTTACAAAACATTGCCCGACTACCTGCAAAATTTTAGCAGCGACCCTTTTGAGCCCGAAATGCTCATGAAATCACTGTCCAATTCATATAGCACCTTTTTCCGCAACTCGCTTACGTTTGCCTTGTTATATCAGGTTATACTTCCAAAAATTATTAGCGAAAAAGCATCAAACAATGATTCGGAAATCAGAATATGGTCGGCAGGTTGCGCTGCCGGACAGGAGCCCTATTCACTTGCCATATTAATTGATGATCTGTTTAAAATAAAACCAACGGAACTAAGACACCAGATTTTTGCCACTGATAACTCCGATTCAGAACTTTTAACCGCCAGTGTCGGCATATACGATTTTGATGCCGTTAAACCTACACCATACAGTTTTATTAAAAAATACTTTATTAAAACCGGGAACTTTTATTCCATCCGCGAAAGGATTAAAGCAATGGTTGAATTTTCGCATTACGATTTGCTTGATACCACTTCCTCAGCTCCGCCAGCCAGTATTTACGGCGATTTCGACCTGGTGATGTGCAGTAACGTGCTTTTTTATTACAAACCGGAAATCCAAAAAATGATTCTTGAAAAATTCAGAAAAACCATCCGTAAAGGAGGCTTCTTTATAACCGGTGAGGCTGAAACCGGCATTGTAAATTCTGCCGCAGGGTTCAAACATTTCATTCCATCGGCACCACTCTACATAAGAATATGAATATATCACTATAAATAAAAATCACCAGATAAATAAATACAGATCACTATGAAGAAAATTTACCTATGAAAATACAGAACACCACTATAGGAATCCGTTTAATTTTTGGGTTTAGCATCATCATTCTGTTTTTTTTACTCTTAGGAACACTGTCCTATCAGCAATCCGGAAGGCTATGGCAGATTACCGTGGATCTTTATGAGCATCCGATGCAGGTTTCGAATGCAACACGGGATATAAAGGCCGATATCAACTCAATGCACCTGCACTTAAATGATATTGCAATCGACAAAAATCTTAGCGATTTCGAATTTGAGGAAAGCATAAGCCAGATCAGGACTTTAGAAGCCTCTGTTTACAAGTCGTTTGAAATTGTAAACGATACATATCTTGGGCCAAAAAACGATGTCGAAATTGCCTATAACTTATTCAAAGCCTGGAAACCAATGCGCGATAAAGTTATTAAACTGCGTAAAATGGGCGACCAGCCTGCCGCCTACACTGCCTATAAAATAGATAATGTTGATTACCGCGAAAAAATGTTCGCCCAGATACAGGTAATGATTGATTTTGCTTCAGGTAAATCAAGTGAGTTTTTTCGGTCGTCCGAAAATGAGAAGAATCAATTGTTATCCTCATTAAGATTCTCGCTTCTGTTTTTATTTTTAATTTCAATGGTAGTTTCGTATATACTGTTTAAGGGGATCCGTGAGCCGTTATTGGCATTAACCCGAATAACTGATGAATACCGGCTTGGGAATTTCACTTTGCGGAGCAGCAATCTATCAACAAATGAAATAGGCAAACTGGCTGATGCTTTTAATAATATGGCCGAATCCGTTGAGCAGGAATTAACGATGAAAAGTAATTCAGCAGCCATAGCACAGCTATTAATCAATGAAAATGAATTACATCCTTTCTGCAAGGAATTGCTGAGGATTTTGCAAAACTATACACATGCCCAGGTTGTAGCTATCTATTTCCCGAATGAAACAAAAACACAATTCGATCATTACGAATCCATTGGATTAGATGCAGTAAAATGTAAATCTTTCTCAGTAAATACTTCTGAAGGTGAATTTGGCAAGGTTCTCACTACAAAGGAATTAGTAATAATCACAGATATACCAGCCGATACAATTTTTAGTTTCCCAACGGTCACAGGTACGTTTAAGCCTCGCGAAATAATCACCTTTCCAATTGTAAAGGAAGACAGCATTGTTGCAATTATTTCGCTTGCCAGCCTTAACGGATTTTCGGCAGAAACGGTTAATCTACTCAACGAAATTAAGCTGATGCTAACGGCCCGGGTACATGGCGTGATGGCTTTCCAGAAAATTACTGATATTTCGAACAAACTTGATCAACAAAACCACGAACTTGATCTGAAATCGAAGGAATTAGTCATGCAATCCGATGAATTAAAAGAGTACAATATCGAGCTTAAAATGCAGAAAAAGCAAGTTGAGGATGCTAACCAATTCAAGAGTGCTTTCCTATCGAACATGAGCCACGAACTGCGTACACCTTTGAATTCGGTAATCGCGCTTTCGGGCGTTCTGAGCCGCAAACTCAACGGAACAATTCCTGGCGAAGAATATAACTACCTAGGAATCATCGAAAAAAACGGGAAACAGTTATTGTACCTGATCAATGACATACTCGATCTTTCGCGAATTGAATCCGGCAAAGAAGAAATAAACATCACCAGGTTTAACATTTACAACCTCGTTCAATCCATTGTTGAGTCGCTTCAGCCACTGGCAGATGAAAAAGGCATCAGCCTTATCAATAGTATTGAAAGTAATTTACCTGAAATTCAGAATGACAGCGATAAGTTTCATCATATTATTCAGAATATCATCAGCAATGCCGTTAAGTTTACCGAAGAAGGATCAGTACAAATTACAGCGAACACAATTGACGGCGAAATACATGTTAGCGTAAAAGATTCAGGAATAGGGATAGATACTGATTACCTGCCGCTTATATTCGATGAGTTCAGGCAGGCCGACGAAAAAGCTTCACGTAAATACGGCGGAACCGGCCTGGGACTTGCCATCGCTAAAAAGTATGCTTTGTTGCTCGATGGAAATATCGACGTTAAGAGCAAAGTTGGGGCGGGATCAGTTTTTACAATCAAATTACCCGTTGTTAAACAGGGTGTTATCGAAAAGCACGACATTCCTCAAACAGCCTACACCAGCACTAAATTTTCGGGCGGCAAAAGAGAACCACAGAAAGGGAATGGAAAAACTATACTGTTAGTTGAGGACAGCGAACCTCAGATCGTACAAATGTCGTATATACTAAACCAAAACGGATATACTGTTCGTTTAGCCCACAATGGAAAGGAAGCCATTGAGTCCATACAAATTATGACACCCGATGCCATGATCCTCGATTTAATGATGCCTGAAGTCGATGGATTTGAAGTGCTCGATTCAATAAGAAGTCAAAAGGAAACCAGTCAGATACCTGTACTCATTCTTACAGCTAAACATATTACCCAAAACGAATTGTTTTTCCTTAAAGGCAATCACATACACCAGATCATTTATAAAGGAGTCGTAAACAGGAACGAGCTTTTGGCCCATGTTCATGCAATGGCTTTCCCGCAAACCAGTGATGTGGCGCCCCCTGTTAAACGAAATCAACCGCGATCAGAAACAGCTGTTTTACTTGTAATTGAGGACAACCCCGATAACATGGAAACGGTTAAAGCCCTCCTGGCAGACAAATATGACATAGCCGAAGCAACACACGCTACCGAAGGTATTCAGAAAGCCCGCACTCTAATACCCGATATGATACTGCTCGATATTTCGCTGCCTGGAATGGATGGTTACGCAGTATTTGATATTATCCGCAAGGACGAAACATTGCGACAAATACCCATTGTAGCACTTACAGCCAAAGCTATGAAAGGCGACCGCGAAGAACTTCTGTCATACGGTTTCGATGGATATATATCCAAACCTATTGACAATAAACTGATGCATCAAACTATTAATACTCTACTTTATGAAAAATAGAGCCGTTACTATTCTCGCAATTGACGATATTCAGGATAACATCGTGGTTCTTAAAGTTTTAGTTTCAGAAGCTTTTCCTTCAGCAGTTTATTATTCAGCCAATTCAGGTCGAAAAGGCATTGACCTGTGTAAATTACATAAACCCGATGTGGTTCTTCTCGATATAGCCATGCCAGGAATGGACGGGTATGAAGTTTGCAAAATCATTAAAGCGGATGAAGAGCTTAAGCATATCCCGGTGGTAATGGTAACATCAACAACTGTAACCGGAAGAAACCGTATTCTGGCCATGGATGCTGGTGCAGATGCTTTTCTGGCAAAGCCGGTTGATGAATCGGAATTAACTGCTCAGATAAGAGCTATGCTGAGGATTAAAGAGGCTGAAGATCTTAAAATATCGGAAAAGGAAAGGCTCGAAATTCTGGTTCAGGAGCGCACTACAGAACTGGAACAGGAACTTGCTGACCGCCGGAAAGCAGAAGATGCCTTACAACATTTGGTATTTAAACTCGAAAAAAGCAGAAACAGCGAACTCAAACTACTTACTGATTTGCGTATTGAAGTTGCGGAACGCAAACGGGCGGAGGAACAAGTAATTAACCACTTGCACGATCAACAGTTAATTTCGGAAGTAGCCCGGACACTGGTAAGCATTAAAACAAAAAATGACGTTTATGAGTATATCGGAGCACGGATACATGAGGTTACTGATAACGCATATGTGATTGTTGTAAAAACAAATATCGATAATCAAACAATCAGTGTTAGTCACGCATTCGGACTTCAGAAGCTGATTGAAAAAATAAAACGTACCATCGGATTTGATTTACTGAATCTGAAAGTATC
>JBBSDC010000051.1:0-23232 GCA_038249705.1 Bacteroidales bacterium
GATTCTAATGCCATTTGGTCAGTGTATAATGAAAAGTATTTCGTTGACGGCGATTCTACTTTTAATGCTATCGACTACAAAAAATACTATTTTTCAAATGATAGCATTGTCACTTCAGGCAGTTTTTTTGCATTGCTAAGAGAAGAAATTTTAACGAAAAAGGTCTTTGCAATTTCTTCTGGTAACGCGCAAGAGCACTTAATCTACGACTTTTCACTATCTATTAATGATACAGTATCAGTTTTCCCACTTTCCTTTCCTTTCACTTCAGGACCAATTTTGGTAAAAGTAGAAAGTGTTGACAGTGTGCTTATTGGCGATACTTATAACAGACGACTAAAAATAATAGGTGAATACTTGAACTCAGGATATGAGGAGTATTGGATTGAAGGTATTGGCAGCACAATGGGGATTTTTAATAGTGGAGTTTCCGGAACTATGATAATCGACATTTATTACCCTACGTTATTGTGTTTTGAAAAAGATGGGGTAATTTTATACCATAATCCGAATTTTACTGACTGCTTTGAAATTTATCCGGTTGGTATCAAAGAACCTGATTATTTTATAGGGACAAAAGTTTATCCTAACCCCGTCAGGAATTTTGCAACAATTGAAATACCGGAATTTTCGGTTACAACTATGCCTACAGGCATTGGAAATCAACAGCAGTTTCATCCGATTTTGGGCGAAGTGCAACTTTCAATTATAAACATCAGCGGGCAAATAGTTAAAACCGAGACGTTTGATGCTTCGGAGCGGAATCATGTTATTAGCGTGAATGAACTTACCCCAGGAATGTATATGCTGCATCTTACGCAAAAAGGGAAGTTTGTAGCACAGGGGAAGGTGATGGTGGTGAGGTAAGTTGTACAGCCTGAGTGCGATTGAAGCTGCATTCTGACTAAATGTTTTTGAGGGCTTGGCCTGGAACAAAGCCTTCAATCCCTGAAAATGAAAATCAAAATATACTCCTGAACTATTTCCATCAGAAGTCTTAATTTATGAAAGCAGCGGCAGTTTCGACTGGGGTTTGCATTACACAAACGGAAAATGGATACCTGTTGCAAATTTCGAAAATCACCCGGTAATACATGTAGCCTGTTATGGTGCAACTGAATTTGCTATTTATGCTGGCGGCACATTACCAACCGAAGCTCAGTGGGAATATGCATGCAGGAGCAATACCACTATGCCTTTCAGCACAGGTAATTTCCTTAGCAATGTGCAAGCCAATTACAATTGGGCCTACCCATACAGCACTTGCACCAACACTGTTACAACATATACCGGCACAACCCAAACTGTAAGCGCATATGCTGCCAATGCATCTGGCTTGTACGGTATGCATGGCAATGTTTGGGAATGGTGCAGCGATTGGTATGGTATTTATGCAACAATAGCACAAAACAATCCAACCGATCCACCAACAGGTTCGGCGCGTGTGGCTCGTGGTGGAGGCTGGAGCAACGATGCCAAGTATTGCCGTTCTGCTTTTCGCAACTACGGCAGCCCGGCCTCATCAGGTAACGATATAGGGTTTCGGGTTGTTATGGTTCCTTAGTTTAAAGCCTATGAATGGTTTTCGGAAATAAGTGAGCCCCTGGCTTGTGTGTGTGCTTGCATAGTGCTTGTAGAAGTTAAAATTCCCCCAGCCTGGCTCGCATCTTATTTTCTGAAGTGTGCCGGTACAATTTGTTTCAATACCTACCTGCCTAGCTGTTTTTCAAAAACAATTTCAGGCAAAGCTTCCGGTTCCGGACATCAGGTAATCAACCGGTTAAACTCAGGAGCAATGCAGTGATAGCAGAAGATCAATCATATACATCGAAATCCGGTAAATGAAGTATTAGTATTTCGGGCTGAACATAATGTTTTTAGTGCCCCAGATTATGCCGGAACAAAGGTTTATTGGAATATATTTGTAGTTGAATGAATATAATATCCAACATTGGATTAATGAATGGCACGGATTATAAATCCGCGCCAGCAGGGGAGAGAAAAGGAGAGGAGGATTTTTAGGAATGAACATATCCGGATTACAAATCCGGAACTCCCCGGATGCGGATTTTAAATCCGCATCAGCCTGCATCCGCATCGGCCTTCATCCGCATCGGCCTACATCCGCATCGGCCTGCATCCGCATCAGCCTAAATCCGCATCAGCCTGAATCCGCACCAGCCTAAATCTGCATCAGCCTGAATCCGCGCCAGCCTGAATCCGCATCCCTCAATTAAAAATCCGTATCAATAATTCAGATAAACAAAAAACCACCAACCGTTTAGTTCCGGTAGGTGGTTTTAAAAAAAATTTATTTTTAGCATTAATACCCGCCGTCGATAATCCAGACTTTTTGTGCATTATCATTTCTAAGAGCCAGTTTGTGTTTCTGAACCTCTCCCGATTTTAATTTTACTTCGTAAGGAACATATACTCCTGCAAACTGTCCTGATTTAAAAGAACTTCCGGTTGATATGATTTGCAGTCCGCCATATACCGCTTTCATTTCGTCCAGATTGGATGAGCGTTCAAAGGATGGGTCCAGTTTGTAAACCGTTGCCCAATCTTTTTCCGATAAGGCATTCCACCACATTTTTGCTGCTTCTTCAGCTGCGGAAGCTGATGTTGTATTTCCTGCTTTAGGTTGTATTTCCTTCAGTTCAACCCAATTGGTGTTTTCAGGTAAGGTAATATTGAATGTTTCAGCCGCAATTGTTTCGTCATAAACAATACTGTTGATTTTCAGAACCAGCACTTCACGCTTGTTTTCGTTCACATATACTTCGAGCGATTTTAACCGGCCGCTTTGTTTATCGAAGCTGTACACCCTGCGGTTGTCCGATTCGGGAATGGAGTGGTTAAGACTAAATGTGTTTTTAAAATCGCCGAGTGCTTTAGCTTTTACGGTGAGAATAGTTTCATTGCCATTTTCACTGATATCATAATTAGCTTTGTATTTGTCGGCAAAAGCTTTTTCTTGCTGTAGGATTTTTTCCGGTTCGAGGAGTATTTTCATCCAGTCAACAAATCCGGCATCAGTGGTTCCAATAAGCCCGACACCCGTTTTCTCCATAAACCTGTATTGTTTCTGTCCATCCATGGCAACAGCCATTCCGGGCTTTTCGATGCGCCACTTTTCAGTCGGGCTGAACTGTTTCCAGAGTTTATAATCAATAAAATCGCCTTTGGTATCAATCAGGTCGAGGTTGTCGCCCGCTACCGAACGAACCTGGAAACTGATGAACATAGTTTTAATATTGAGGATGGCTTCAATAGAAGTATTGAGCAACGACATAGCTTTGGCATTTGTATTAAAAAGCCTGGGGCCGAATATAGGAACAACTGCAAGTGTAACCAGCAATACGGCTGCTATACTTGCTATTTTCTTCCACGAAGGAGTAAGAAGTGGTATTATTCTGCCCGGTTTACTGCCTGCAGCTTCCGATGTTTCATGTATTTGTTTCATTACGTTTTCTTTTAAAGTTTTACCTGATTTAATTTCAGCAGAAGGTGTGAGTGCAGCCGCAGCCTCGTTGAAAAACCCAAGATCATCGGCAGTTTCCGGAATTTCATTTATTTCCCTGGCTAACTGTTCTTTATCATGGGCACTGAGCGATTCGTCGAATAGATCAGCTATTTTATCAGTCAGATTATTTTTCTGCATGGCAAACCTCCTTTTGGTTAAAGAATTGTGTTTTAATTTTTTGCATTCCGTATGAAAAACGCGATTTTACAGTGGTCAGTGGCAGATCAAGAATATCTGCAATCTGTTGGAAATGAAGTCCGTCAACAAACCGGAACCGTACGATTTCCGCCTGTTCACCGGGTATTGAATCCAGCAAAGCATTGATTCGCCTGTATTCTTCCTGTCGTATCAATTCTGCTTCACGCGATTCGAATGCCTGCATATCAATGTCCGAAACCGATTCGTAAGCAACCTGGGTAAACCTGCTTGCGGCTCTGAGCCTGTCGATGCATGCATTAGTAACAAGTCGAAACAAAAAGGCTGCCGGATTAAGAATTTCTTTCCCAAGTTTCAACTCATTGAAAATTTTTACAAAAGCATCCTGAACCACATCTTCGGCGTCGGCCTTGTTCCCAAGGCGGAAATAAGCGTGATGAACGAGTTTGTCCTGCATATTATCAATCAGGAGCTCCAGTTGATTGACAATTTCTTTAGGTTCAGGCTTTCGATTGTGTGTTGGCATACACGGCTGATTAAGCGTTTGATAGTATGACGGAAAATTAGGTAAAAAGACGTATTGAACATAATTATTTTTCAGTATAGACCCCTGCGGATAATACAAGAAAAAAGAGGTTTTCTTGCATGCATGTTTCAAACCGATATGTATATTTGTAGAAGTTTTTCACGTTAATCAATTCATTTTCAATATTAGTTCTGATGGAGATAAATTGTAAAAATTGCAATACCAACTTTATTGGTAATTTTTGTTATAACTGCGGACAGCCGGCCAATACTAAACGCCTCGACTTTCATTCCATATGGCATGATCTTCAGCACGGGTTATTGCATTTTGACAAGGGGATATTTTATACCATCAAGCAGCTTTTTACCAAGCCGGGTCATACCATACGCGAATACCTCGAAGGCAAACGGGTAAAACACTTTAAGCCTTTCTCGCTGGTTGTTCTGCTTGCTACTATTTATGCCCTGCTGTATCATTATCTTAATATTGGTATGATAGAAGAAACAAGAGATGCAATCAGCATGAGAACATTCGGGATTCAGTACAATCTGAACATTACTTACGGAACCGATAGAACCCCGCTTGCCCAAACCATCCGTGGTTTTATTGATTCGAATTTCGCCTTGATACAGATTGTTTCCCTGCCTTTTTTTGCTGGTGCTTCAAGGTTGGCTTTCCGCAAAGAAGGATATACCTATTTCGAGCACCTTGTTATCAACGCATTCATACGGGGACAGGCATTGATACTTGCAAGCATACTGCTTCCTTTCCTGTATTTTGGATGGATAAACAGGGAATTACATTCGGGAATCTTACAGCTACTACAGCTTGTTTTTGTTTTTTGGACATTTCTACAGCTTTTTAATAGCCGGAAAAAGTGGTGGATAGTCAAAAAATCTCTGCTTGGAATAGTCTTTTTGGTGCTGGAAATTTTAGCCCTTGTTTTACTCTTTGTACTGTTTTTACTGATAGCTGGTCTTATAACTGATTAATTTCTGAAAACCATTTCATCTTGCCTGTTTACAGACTAAATCCCTGATTTGGCAGATTTTCTGTTTTCACTTTTCATTATTTAATTTATATTGCACCCTCATTTAGCCGAAAACGCTACTACTATGATTAAAAAAATACTCCTTTTGGCAAGCATTGCCCTGTTGCAGAGTGTTTTGACTTTTGCACAAACTACTGTAAAAAAGTCATTTACCCACGATGTGTACAACGCCTGGAAGAAACTGGAAAAGCAACAGATTTCCGACAACGGGAAATACGTTTCGTACGAAATAAATCCACTGAAAGGCGATGGCTGGCTGCATTGGCATAACCTGGTTTCAGGAAGCCACGATTCACTTTACCACGGACAGAGCGCATTGTTTTCTTCAACTAACGATGTGATGGCGTTTCGGATTTCTCAACCTGCCGATACCATCCGGAAACTGAAACTGGCAAAAAAGAAAAAAGATGAACTTCCAAAGGACACGCTGGGAATTTTGCTGTTGGGAAAAGATTCGCTAATGCGTTTTGCGGATTTAAAATCATTTCAAATTCCAAAAGAAGGCGGAGCATGGGTAGCATGGCTGTACGAAAAGCCGAAAGAAAAAGATAAATCGAAGGATAGCAACGATACTGTTCAGAAATCAATGCCTGATACGCTTTCTGTAAAGTTTAAAGAAGTTCCTGAAAAAGCTAAGGATAAGGATAAAAAGAAAAAGAAAGGCGCTTTCGCCGATATTGAAACAGCAAATCTCACCTTACTGAATCCGATTTCAAATCATAAATTTGAATACGATAGTGTAACTGAAATGGCTTTCGCCAAAAACGGCAATCTGCTCACATTCATCACACTAAAAAAAGATAGTATTGATTCCATTGCTGTAAATATTTTTGATACCCGTTCATTAAAGTTGAATAAAATTTTTGAACGTGCGGGGTTTGCTAAAAAAGTAATTTCAGCTAACGATGGAAAATCCATCGCATTTCTTTATACATCCGACACGGCAAAAGTTAAGCGTTATGGACTTTATCTTTGGGATGAAAAATCGAATAAAACCATTCTTGTTGCTGATACTGCATCAATTGAGATTCCTTCGGGATGGGAAGTTTCGGAAAACGGCAGCCTGAGTTATTCTGACGATGGCAGCAAACTGTATTTCGGAACGGCACCCAAAAAACTCCCCGAATCGAAAGATACGCTGCTCGAAGAAGAAAAGGTAAAAATAGACATCTGGTCGTGGAACGATACCCGCCTGCAATCGCAACAGCTTAAACGCCTGGACGACGATTTGAAAAAGACATACCAGGCCTTGTATCGCATGGCAGATAAACGAATTGTGCAGCTGGCAGATACATTGATTGACCAGGTTCGGACTTTCCGCAAAGGAGATGCTGATTTTGCGCTTGGAACTACTAATATGCCTTACGAACTTCTGTATGCCCGTGAAGGAGCTTCCTATCGCGATATTTACCTTATCGATACCAAAACCGGGAACAGGAAACTTCTGTTGAAAAAACATCCCGCCACTGCCGAACTCTCACCTTCGGGTAAATACCTGCTTTACTTCGAAAATGCTGACAGCACATGGAATACCTTGCAAATTGCGTCGGGAAAGAAATTCTGCCTTACCGGTAAACTGTCAATAAATTTTACGGATGAAGAAAACGATGTGCCTGATCAACCCAATCCATACGGTATTGCAGGCTGGACGGAAAATGACGCTTCGGTTTTGATTTACGACCGCTATGATATCTGGCAACTTAATCCTGAAAATAAAACTGAACCTGTTTCGCTAACGGCTACTGGGCGCAAAAGCAAAACCACTTTTCGATATGTTAAAACTGATCCCGATGCCTTGGATATCAATCCTAAAGAACCAATACTGGTTAAAATTGTTGAAAATGAAAGCTGTAAAGAAGGCTTTGCCAGCCTGCTGCTAAGCGATCCTGGAAAATTGAATACATTCATCCTGTCGGATAATGAATACATCAGACCCATAAAAGCTAAAAATACAAATCAGATGCTTTGGCAGCGTGCCAGTTATATTGAGTATCCAGATTTGTGGACAAGTACTTCAACTTTTGCCAACGTAAAAAAGCTTTCAGTGGCTAATCCGCAGCAAAGCCAGTATTTGTGGGGAACTGTTGAGCATGTAAACTGGAAATCTTTTGATGGCGGCGATCTTCGCGGATTGCTTTATAAACCTGAAAATTTCGATCCAACGAAAAAATACCCGATGATCGTTTATTTCTACGAAAAATATTCGCACGAACTCAACGCGCACTATGTTCCTTCGCCATCGCGTTCGATTGTTAACTTTACGTATTACAACAGCAATGGCTACATCGTTTTTGTTCCCGATATTAACTACCGCACCGGCCAGCCCGGCCGCTCAGCCTACGACGATATTATAAGCGGAACCCTGGCCATGACCCAGCGGCCATACATCGATGCTGATCGTATGGGAATACAGGGACAAAGCTGGGGTGGATACCAGGTTGCTTATCTGGTTACCCAGACTGGTCTTTTCAAAGCCGCAATGGCAGGCGCACCGGTTAGCAATATGACTTCAGCTTACGGAGGAATCCGATGGGAAAGCGGAATAGTACGGCAGTTTCAGTACGAACAGGGACAGAGCCGTTTAGGAGCAAATCTCTGGGAAAACCGCGACTTGTATTTAGAGAATTCACCCATTTTTTATGTTGACCGCATTACTACTCCATTGCTGATTATGAGCAACGACAATGATGGCGCTGTGCCCTATTACCAGGGACTTGAGCTTATAACAGCCATGCGGCGTTTAGGTAAACCGGCATGGTTACTCAATTATAATGGCGACGAACACAACCTAACCAAACTTCCCAACCGGCACGACCTGAGCATACGCATGGATCAGTTTTTCGATCATTACCTTAAAGATGCACCTATGCCACTTTGGATGGAAAAAGGAGTTCCGGCTGTGGTTAAAGGGAAGGAACTGAGGTATGGGGAATAGAAAATCAGGCAATTTGTCGTGGTTTTAAAATTCAAGATTTATTCGCTGACAGATATTTTAGTAATATTGCTGTAAATCATTTTTATGAAATCTGTTTTTCTGTTCATATTCATTTTTTCCGGCCTGATCGATTCGTATTGTCAATACACCAATTATTCCTTCGGCGCAGTTACCAGGGAAGAACTCCTCATGCAGGATTGTGCTTTTGAACCTGGGGCATCTGCCATGTTGATTGCTGAAAAATGCGGGGTAGTAAATAATTTTCAGATACCATATTCATCGGTAAGTATTCAGCGAAGGATTAAAGTGCTGACCAGTGATGGCTTTTCATATGGAAATTTTGAAATTGAATTCAATCACAAAATCAGTGATTTAGAAATTAGCAAGGCAATGGTTTATAATCTTGCAGATGATGAAGTTGTAATGGAAAAGATAACTGCCAAAAATTATCTTATCACCAAAATTGATAAACAACACTCAAGATACACCTTAACATTACCTAACGTTAAAGTAGGATCGGTAATTGATATTTTTTATACGCTTTCGGCTCACAGTTCAATGAATATGGAGCCATGGTATTTCCAAAGTGAAATTCCCTGTGGCTGGAGCGAATATAAAACCATGGTTCAAAAAAAAGAATCCTACAATTACTATTACACCGAATATTTGCCTTTTACAATAAACACGATACTGGATCCTTCTCAACTTGATGATAAACAGGCAGGTTACGTTATAAACCGGTTTGTTGTTGAAAATGCACCATCCTACCATTTATTCGAATCTTTTGTTCTGCGTCCTCACGATCAGGTTTCGAAAGTAGAACTGGTGTATAATGCATTTAATCAGAATTCAATATGGGGGTATAGCGAGGGTCCTTTAACATGGGCAGATATTAGTAATAATCTCAATAAGCATCCTCAATTAGGCAGACTCATTTACAGGAGTAAAATACTGAATGCAGCCTTGGGAGTAGCGGTAAAGGACAGCCGGAATTTTGAGGATAGCCTGAGAGCCATATATGAATTAGTGCGCCAAAATGTAAAATGCAATGACCGAATGAGCATTTATGCTTCTGATCTGGACGAAATATGGGCAAATAAAACCGGCAATACCGGTGACATCAATATTTTGCTCCTGGCTGCATTAAATTCAGCCGGATTTGATTGTCATCCAGTTTTACTTACAACAAACAGACAAGCACCACCATCGAAAACTGATCCGCGCCGTAACGGAATTAACTTCCTGGTTGCAGCCGTATTCATGGATACAAGCTATTACCTGCTCGATGCATCTGATCGTGATATTGCGTTTAATACCTTACCCGATTTTTGTTTGAACGGCGAAGGTTTTCTCATTTCAAATCATTCTCACGAACAATGGATTCCTTTACTTCGGACTGAACGATACGAAACACATGCTGATGTTACACTCGATTGGTTGCCGGATGCTGCGGCTAAAGGCAATGTTGTTATGAAATCGTACAGCCTTTATGCCAATAGATTCAGGAGTAGTATTAAGGATAACGGGGAAGAAGAGTATGTTAAATCGCGCAAGGACGATTTTCCGAAATATAATATCTCCACGCCATCCTACACAGGACTAATTGAAACTGACAGTGCTTTTGTTGAGAATTTTACTTACACATTAAAAGCTGATGAATACAATACTACCGAAAGCTATTTTCTTCCGGTTATGCCTTTTGCCCCCTTTAAGGAAAATCCTTTTGATGCTATAAAACGCGATTTCCGGATTGATTTTATAGCTCCCATGATCAGACAAACGGATGTTACCATTAACATTCCGGAAGGGTATGGAATTGTACATTTTCCCGAATCAATAACGGTCGACAACCTGAATAACGATTTTTGGTTTGATTTCTTTGTCGAAGTATCTGACGATCATAGAGTAATTAAAGTGCATTCCGATGTGCGGATAAACCGATATAGTTACTCAAAGGAAGAGTATAGCTTGCTACGACAATTTTTTACCGAAATCGTAAAAATGCAGAATTCACTGATCGAACTGAAATTGCTTTAATTGTATTTTCCAGAATCAAAAAACTATACGGCTGCATAGTTTATAAGTCATGTTCCATTCAAAACTACTTGATATACGGTTCATTATTCCGGAATATGTTTTTTAAGTACCGAACCTTTTTTTTCTAATTTTGACTTCTGAAATAAAACAACACTATGGAAAGTAACGAACACGGCCCCATCAAAGGCCTTCCCGAAAACGCCTACACCGAACTGAAACCAGGCGAAACCTACGAACCCATCATGTCGCCGCACAAAGTGTATCCCGAAGTAACCACCTGGAGCGTGATATGGGGTATAATTATGGCTGCTGTTTTTTCGGCTGCCGCTGCTTACCTGGGACTTAAAATCGGACAGGTTTTCGAAGCTGCAATTCCTATCGCAATTATTGCAGTTGGGCTTTCCACTGTTTTTAAGCGCAAAGGCGCATTGGGCGAAAATGTGATTATTCAGTCTATAGGATCCAGTTCGGGTGTTATTGTTGCAGGGGCTATTTTTACACTTCCGGCCTTGTATATCCTGAACCTGCAGGTTCAGTTTTACCAGATATTTATGTCGTCGTTACTTGGTGGATTCCTTGGAATTTTATTCCTGATTCCTTTCCGCAAATATTTTGTTAGCGAGATGCACGGCAAATATCCTTTCCCTGAAGCAACTGCCACAACGGAAGTATTGGTTTCAGGAGCAAAAGGCGGAAATCAGGCCCGATTGCTACTTGTTGCAGGATTAGTCGGCGGTATTTACGATTTTGTGATTGCAACCTTTGGTCTTTGGGCAGAGGTATTTACCACCCGTGCAATTCCTGTAGGTCAAATGCTTGCCGATAAAGCAAAAATCGTTTTCAAACTGAATGTGGGCGCAGCTGTTCTGGGTCTTGGATATATTATCGGCCTGAAATATGCTGCCATTATTGCTGCAGGTTCTTTTGTTGGCTGGTACGTTATAATTCCAGTTATCAATTACTTTGCTGATGGGCAAACTCTTGCTGTTGGTACCAATATTACTTCATTGATTGCCAACATGTCTGCAGAACAGATTTTTACATACTATGTCCGCCCAATCGGTATCGGAGGAATAGCCATGGCAGGAATAATAGGCATTATCCGATCGGGTAGCATTATTAAATCGGCTGTTTCGCTTGCCGGTAAAGAGATTTTCGGGAAACACGAAGGAACAAAAACAAACCTCCGCACGCAACGCGATTTACCTATGGCTATTATTGCCGGGGGAATTATCCTCACTGCAATTGTAATTCTAATATTTTTCCAGTTTGGTGTTGTTCATAATATCAAATTCGCATTAATCGGGCTTGCCATCGTTATGGTTATCGCGTTCCTTTTTACAACAGTTGCTGCCAATGCTATTGCGATTGTAGGCACTAACCCTGTAAGCGGTATGACGCTTATGACACTTATTATTTCATCACTTATTCTGGTTTCAGTTGGACTAAAAGGTTCAGCAGGAATGGTTGCCGCACTTCTGATTGGTGGTGTTGTGTGTACAGCACTTTCGATGGCCGGCGGATTTATCACCGACCTTAAAATTGGGTATTGGATGGGAACTTCACCCTACAAACAGCAATCGTGGAAATTCCTCGGAACGTTTGTTTCGGCAATTACCGTTGGCGGAGTAATTATGGTACTGAACAAAACCTACGGTTTTACAGGTGAAAATGCCATGGTTGCGCCACAGGCCAATGCTATGGCAGCCGTTATACAACCCATGATGAGCGGACAACCGGCGCCATGGATGCTTTATGCCGCAGGAGCATTTCTGTCATTGATTCTTACCATGATCGGAGTTCCGGCCCTTGCTTTTTCGCTCGGGATGTTTATTCCACTGCAACTCAACACACCCCTTCTGTTAGGCGGAATCATTGCTAATTTCGTTGGCAATAGAAGCAAAGACGAAAAACTCAACCAGGCACGCCGGGAGAGGGGAACATTGATTGCTTCAGGCTTTATTGCCGGTGGTGCATTGATGGGTGTGATAAGTGCTGTTCTGGCTAATTTCGGAATCAACTTTATCAATAAGGAATGGTTCGAGTCGCACAGTGCCGAAGCTTTGGCATTACTGATGCTGGCAGTGCTTTGCGGGTATTTTATCTGGGAAACGCTCAGGGCGAAGAAGGAGGAATAAGAGGAGTGAGTAGAAGTGGTGGAGTGAGCGAAGGGGCGACATGGAGAAGGGGGGAGTGGGTGATGGAGAGACGGAGAAGAGAAGTAATTAGAAATAAATAGAAGAGGAAATCAAATTGAAAAAATGTTAATGCGATAATGCGATAATGTGTTAATGCGATAATGTGCTAATTTGCTAATGCGTCAAAATGAATAACTTAAGGTAGCTAATTGGGAAAGTGCATTGTAAGTGAAAGTGATGTCAGTAGGTTTTCTCCTTGAAAAGGGGAGATGTCCGCTTCAGGCGGACAGAGGCCTTATGTTCATTTAAAACACTAAACAAATTTCAGGACGTGTCAAAATGATTTATACCGTAAACTATGGCTAAGTCTCTCAGTAAAATTGTTGTTCAAAAAAATGAGATTTCAGTTCTGAATATGAAGTCAGGTGAATTTATCTCACTTACAGATATTGCTAAATATAGAAATTCTGCAGAACCTTATTCTGTTATCAATAATTGGATGCGGAATAGAAGTACCATCGAGTTTATTGGTTTGTGGGAAAAATTGAATAATATGGATTTTAAACCTCTCGAATTCGAGAGGTTTAAAGCAGAAGCTGGAAGTAACTATTTTGTACTGTCTCCACAGAAATGGATTGAATCTACCAATGCTACAGGTATTATTTCCAAATCAGGAAGATATGGAGGTACCTTTGCCCACATTGATATCGCATTTGAATTTGCATCCTGGATTTCATCAGAATTTAAACTTTACCTGATTACTGAATTTAAAAGGCTGAAAGAAGCAGAAAATCAAAATCAGCAATTAGGATGGAATTTACAGAGAACCATTTCTAAAATTAATTACAAAATCCATACTGATGCCATCAAAGAAAATCTGATACCTGCCGAAATCACGAAACAGCAAGCCGGTTATATTTATTCCAACGAAGCGGATTTGCTGAATGTTGCATTGTTTGGCATGACAGCAAAACAATGGAGAGATAATTTTCCGGGCACTGAAGGAAATATCAGAGATGCTGCCACATTGGAACAATTAGTAGTGCTGAGCAACATGGAAAGTATCAATGCATTAATGGTAAACAAAAATTTACCTCAGAGTGAACGCCTCATTGAATTGAATAAAGTAGCAATAACACAAATGAAATCGCTTGTAGAGAGCAGATCTATTAAAAAACTGAAATAATTTACATCAAACCGTTCGGCATCTTCTTGTTGAACAATAAACTTTATGAAATCATGAAACAAGAAATCCTAAACCGCTTCCTCTCATACGTCGCCATCGATACCCAAAGTGACGATACATCAACAACTTTTCCCAGCACAGCGAAGCAATTCGATATGCTTAACCTGCTTCACGATCAGTTGAAAGCATTTGGACTGGCTGATGTAAGCATTGATTCCAATGGCTATGTGATGGGAACTTTGCCATCAAATACACCCAAAAAAGTTCCGGTTATCGGTTTTGTTTCGCATGTGGATACAAGTCCTGATATGAGTGGTGCTAATATCAAACCCCGATTGATTGAGAATTACGACGGGAAAGATATCATTCTCAACCAGGAGAAAAATATTGTAATGTCGCCTGTCGATTTTCCTGAATTGCACGATTACCTGGGTCAAACCCTAATTGTTACCGATGGAACCACATTGCTTGGCGCCGATGATAAAGCCGGTGTTACTGAAATAATGGCTGCCTTCGAATACCTGGTTAATCATCCTGAAATTGAGCATGGAACGCTGAAAGTTGGGTTTACTCCCGACGAAGAAGTAGGCCGTGGCGTCGACTTTTTTGATGTAAAAAAATTCGGAGCCGATTTTGCCTATACCATGGATGGCGGAGGTATTGGTGAGCTGGAATATGAAAACTTTAATGCTGCCGGTGCAAAAGTTATCATCCAGGGAAGAAACATTCATCCGGGCTATGCCAAAAACAAGATGAAAAACGCCATTCTGATGGCAACAGAGTTTAACGCATTGCTACCGGTAAACGAGCGGCCCGAATTTACCCAGGATTACGAAGGCTTTTATCACCTGATAAAAATGGAAGGATCCGTCGAAAACTCATTTATTCAATACATTATCCGCGACCACGACAAGCCAAAGTTTGAGCTTAAAAAACAGTTTTTCAAATACTGTGTCGATTTTATGAACAAGCGCTACGGCGAAGGAAGTTTTACGCTCGAAATGAAAGACCAGTACTACAATATGCGCGAAATGGTGGAGCCGGTTTACCATGTGGTTGCTACCGCACAGGAAGCTATGGAGCAACTTGGTATTATTCCGAAAGTAGTTCCTATCCGCGGAGGTACTGATGGCGCACGCCTTTCCTACATGGGACTTCCCTGTCCCAATATTTTTGCCGGCGGACATAATTTCCATGGTAAAATGGAATATGTTCCGCTGGAATCGATGGTGAAGGCTACAGAGGTAATTCTTAAAATAGTTGAGTTATACACTAAGAAATCGTAACCTTTACTTTGGCTATAACTATTATAATATTGCCACATATAGCCATAATAAAACTCATTTCATGCAATATCACAATATTTGTTATATTTGTAGCCAGAATAAAGGCAGAATGTATGATCGAAATTGTTGGGCGTGAATCTGAAATAAGGCTTATACGGAAATTGGAAACTTCCGGGAAATCAGAGTTCCTGGCATTATTTGGCCGTCGGCGCATAGGGAAAACATTTCTTATCCGGTCGCTGTACAAAGATAGTTTTACGTTTTACATTACCGGTATGGCCAATGTAAGCATGCAGCAGCAGTTAATCAACTTTAATCTGACCTTGCGAAGGCAGGATCCTCAAATCGAATGGGAAGCCCCTGCAAACTGGCAGTTTGCCTTTCAACAGTTAATTTCGTTTATCGAAAAATCGAAAAACAGCCGAAAGATAATTTTTATTGACGAACTACCCTGGTTCGATACCATGCATTCTGATTTTATTCCGGCTCTGGAGCATTTCTGGAATAGCTGGGCATCAGCCCGAAACGATATTTTCTTAATCGTATGCGGTTCGGCCACCTCGTGGATGATAAATACTTTGATTAACAGCAAAGGCGGATTGCATAACAGGGTAACACAGCGGATCAGGTTACAACCTTTTACACTGTGCGAATGTAAACAGTTTCTTCAGAAGAGGGATGTGCAACTCGATTATTATCAGATTGTTCAATTATATATGGTAATGGGAGGTGTGCCTTATTACTGGGATACTGTTGAAAAAGGGAAGAGTGCCGCACAAATTATTGAGCAAGAATGTTTCACGGCTAATGGTTTGCTGCGTACCGAATTCGATAATCTATTCAGATCGTTATTTCAAAAATCAGAACGGCATGTAAATATTGTTAAAGTGCTGGCCACTAAGGCAAAAGGTTTGATCCGGGATGAAATATCTTCCCTTTCGGGATTATCAAACGGCGGCGGACTTACACGCCTGCTCACCGAATTGGAAGAATGCCATTTCATTACCCGGTATGTCCCTTTTGGCAAAAAAAGCAGAGAGAGCCTTTATCAACTCAGCGACATGTACTCGTTGTTCTATCTGAAATTTATTCAGAATACTTCGTTAAAGGATCAGGATAACTGGCTTAACACTATAGATAGCCCCAGGCACCGTGCCTGGTCGGGTTATGCTTTTGAACAGGTATGCCTGAGCCATACTCCGCAAATAAAAAAAGCACTGGGCATTTCGGGTGTCGAAACCAAAACTTCATCCTGGCGTAGCCATTCAGATGGAAATGGCGCCCAGGTTGATCTTGTTATCGACCGCAGAGATCAGGTAATAAATCTCTGTGAAATGAAGTTTTCTATCAACAAATTTATCATCACAAAGCAATATGCTGAAGAGCTGCGGAATAAAATTGCTTTTTTTAAAAACGATACAAAAACCCGAAAATCAATTTTTCTGACAATGATTACAACTTTTGGAGTCGAAAACAATACTTATTACGGAGGTTTGGTACAAAATGATTTAACAATGGATGTGCTGTTTTCGGAATAGATCAGGATGAACAGATTTTAATTACAAGCACCTTTCGCTCGTTTCAATGATGAAGGCAACTGAGGTTATTCTCAAAATTGCTGAGTTAAACACTAAGAAATAGTAACCTTTACTTTGGCTATATCTATTGCAATATTGCAATATATAGCCATAATAACAAGAAATGGATATACGCAAACAAAACACGAGCTGTTTATCAACTAAAACTTCCGTCTAAATACTGTTGCGTAAGCTTATGTTTCGGACGGTTAAAAACATCATCGGCTTTCCCAAATTCAATCAGTTCGCCCAGATACATAAATGCAACGTAATCGGCAATACGCTTTGCTTGTCGGAGTGTATGCGTTACAAGCACAATGCTGTACTTTTCTTTAAGTTTCAGGAAAAGCTCTTCAATTTTTGTACTTGCCACCGGATCGAGCGAGGAAGTAGCTTCGTCGCCCAATATCATTTCTGGCTCTACCGCCAACCCCCGTGCCAGGCAAAGACGCTGCTGCTGACCGATGGATAAACGCACTGCAGGCGATTTCAGGCGATCTTTCACCTCTTCCCAGAGTCCGACTGCCTCCAACTGGTGTTTAACAATTTCATACACTTTTCTTCGCCTTTTTATTCCGTAAAGCCTGGGACCATAAGCCACATTATCGTAAATTGACATAGGAAGCACGGTTGGCCTTTGTGCCAGCAGTCCCATTTTTTTGCGGATATGTGTTGCTTCTACCTTGCTCCCATAAATATCTTCGTTTCCAATGCGCATATTGCCCGAAACTTTTACTTCACTGTTATCATCGTGCAAACGGTTAAAACACCGTAAAAGTGTTGTTTTGCCGCAGCCCGAAGGCCCTATGATACAGGTAATCTGTTTTTCGGGAATGTGGAGGTTCACATTTTTCAGAATGTGTTTTCCGTAAATATGCACGTTCAGGTTGTCAACCGAAAGGTGTGTTTTAGGTGTCACTGTTATTTCTTTGTGTTGAATGGCAGGTTCTTGCATGACTATTTCGTTTGAAAGGTCTCTCATGATTTTTAAAGTTTTGATTTCGACATTTTCCGGCCAAAATACCTGGTTGAGAAACTCAGCAGCAGAATTATAATGGTAAGGATAAGTGCTGCGGCATACGCCCTGTTCTGAACTTCTTCGATTGGGCTGCTGAGCTGAAAGAAAATTGCAAGTGGCAAAGTTGCTGCCGGTTGCAGGGGCGAAACAGGAATACTATCCGTATATCCGGCAGTAAAAAGCACGGTGGCTGCATCGCCGATTCCCCTGCCTACCGAAAGCAGAATGGCGGTTGTAATTCCCGGTGAAATTTGTCGCACAATTACTTTTACAGTTTCATACTTTGTAGCTCCAAGTGATTTTGGTGCTTCAATCATATCCTGGGTAACTGATCCGGCTACTTCGTCGATGGATCGCGCCATAATGGGTATAATCAGCAACGAAACGGCAATTATTCCACCCAGCAACGATGCCTGCAACCCAAAATATATCATCACCATAAATCCGAAAGCCCCATAAACAATGGATGGAATTCCGAAAAGAATATCGAAGGCAAAACGAACCAGGTTCGAAAACCACGAATCCTTTTTCCGGATAAAATTGATGTATAATACTACAGGCAAACTTATACACATACTTATTGCAACAGATCCTGTGATAAGCATCAGCGAACCGAGAATGGCATTCAGTATTCCACCTTCTTTACCTAAGTAAAAACCTCCTGAAGGATTTTTTGTAATCATGTCCCAGGTAAGCGATGGCAGACCTCTGCTTATAATGATGAAAAGGATATACAATAGTACCATCAGTATGGTAACTGAAGCAATAATCATCAGAGTTTTTACAATTCGTTCTTCTAAATTCCTCATATCCGGTTCTTTGAATTTTTATACCGACTGTTTTTTTATTCGTAAAAGGATTATACGGCTTATTGCATTGAAAATCACTATTATTATAAACAGTAAAAATGCAGCAAACATAAGTGCAGATTCATAACCGGGAATCGACATCATTTCGCCGTAATTATTTGCAATAAGCGCAGGTAGCGGATAGCAGGCATCAAAAATTGATTTTGGAATATCGGTAAAGTTTCCGCAGACCATCAGCACGGCAATTGTTTCGCCAAAAGCACGTGAAACAGCAAGCACAACAGTTGCAATAATTCCGGGGAGCGATTTTTTTACAATTACCTTTTTTATTGTCTGCCATTTGGTTGCTCCCAGCGACAGGGAAGCTTCCCTTATTTCTGCCGGTATGGCAGTAAAAACTTCAATCAGAATACTCACAATTAAAGGAAGAATCATAATTGCAAGTACTACACCTCCCGCCAGAACACTATATCCGGTTGAGAAATCGACAAAATGAGGCGCAAGCTTTTCGGAAATAAAAGGCACAATCGTCAGGGTTCCCCACACACCATAAATTACAGGCGGAATTCCCGAAAGCAGGTCAATTACCGGGCTGAAAATTCTTCTCACCGTTGCCGAAGCATATTCCGACATGTATAAAGCACAGAGTATTGCCGGTGGGAACGACAGTATTATTGCAATAAAGGTTACATATAAGGTACTGTAAATGAATGTTCCGAAGCCGAATTCACCTTTGAACGGTTTCCAGGTGGAGGTGAAAAGCAACTTAAATGTATTGTTGTCGGTAAATGTTGGCAATGAATACACAAAAAGTACAACGCCAATCAGCAGCAGCACCAAAATACTGAATAGCGACAAACCCATCATCGTGTTTCGGGCAATTTTATCTTTTATTAGTCGTAGATTCATGTTTGGCATTAATGACTTTTTCTTGATTGTTCTTCTGAATGAATAAAAATAGTTATTTCAGTTTTGCACTTTCCTTTGCCAGTTTGTCAGCCGGTAGTCCGATGTAACCGCTTTCGCGAACGTACTTCTGCCCATCGGTCAGAACCCATTTTATAAATTCAGCAGTGGCATTATTAACGGGTTTTCCTTTGGTAACAAAATACAGATCGCGGGCAGGTGGCGATGGATATTTCCCTTTGGAGATGGCATCGATAATATCATTCATAGTGGAATAAAAGTTTTCGTCAGGATCAATTTTTCCATTGTTATTCAAATCAATTGGCACAATAGTGATACCGCTAACCTGTTTTTTTGTTGTGTGATCGTAAGCATAACCAATATTGTTGAAGCCTATGCCAATCGGGTCTTTTTTTACTGCCAGTGCGAGTCCCGGATCGCCATAAACGCCGCTTCCAAGCAAATCTTCCTGTTTCTTGCCAAAAAATCTGGCCCATATTTCCGCAGCACCACATGCATCGGAACGGGTATAAACATGCATAGGTGCTGAAGATCTTACGCCAAAAGCCTGCGACCAGGTTTTGTATTTTCCTGTTATCCAGATATGGTTTCCGGCATCTTTTTTCATGCCTTTCGCCAGGATTTCCTTAATGGCCGGATTGGAAGAGTTAATTACAGCAACCACGGCATCTTTGGCAACAGCAAAGGAAAAAGCGCCTTTTTTGGTTTCGTCAGGATATATTTCGCGCGAAACCATGCCGATATCTACCATGCCGTTGAGTACATCGGTCATTCCTTTTCCGGCACCACCGGCAGTGATATCAATACGTACTTTCGGATGCAGTTTTTTAAACTCTTCGGCCCATTTTACAGCAAGGGGGTATAAGGCAAATGCACCGGAAAGAGTGATCTGGTTATCGGCCGCAGGTACCGGAGCCTTTGGTGTGTATGATGTCAATAACAGATTTGTAAGTAAAAGAAAAATCAACGAAAGTTTTGTTTTCATAATTTCAGGATTGAAACTTGGGTGGTTTTATTCCACGATGCGTTCTTTACGATTCGTGCAAATTATTTGAATAACTGGGTAAATAAAACAGGCTTGAAATTGAGTGCTACATAAAAAAAGCAAGGGCTCAGCAAATGCGAACCGGGCTGAGCCTTTTTGAGGGTTTCACAGTCTTCGGATAAATCAGCAATTGAAAAGCCGGTTTCTATCCGTGTGAAAGTGTTTGGTTTCCATGAGAGTAGAATATCAGTTTCAATTCCCATGTATTTATTAAGCGTAACGTTATTAACAACAGGTGTTTCCATGGTGGCGAAGTAATGGAAATCGAATCGCAAATCAAATTTTGGCGACAAAGCGCAGTTTACAAACAAATAAGGATTTACAAACCCGAATCCGGCCACATCATTAGGGAAGCGGGTAAAAAGATCGAGCGATCCGTTAAAAGCATGCCCTGCCCCAAATAAGGGGACAAAGGAATGATCTTCATCTTTGGGTGTTTCAGCTGCTGTTCCGCTGAACATTTCGGCTCCCAGCCTGAATTGAAAGATACTTATTTTACTCAGTTTTATTTCCGGCTGAACGTACCAGGCACTCACCTCTTTGCCTGATATAAGTTTTCCCCATTGGTAATAGGATGCTACCGTTGCATAAAGGTTGCCATTTTCATATTCAATACGGCCGCCATCGGTAAAGCGCATATAATTTTTTTCCTTATCATCAGTGGCCTGAAAACCATCTCCGGTATTTATAAGTGTAAGTGTTGTGTTGGCGAATAATTTGGTTTTCAGATAGTTCATTATCAACAGTTTAAAGCTGGTAAACCCCACCGGGGCATAATCAGTGCCGAACAAACGTTCCGAACTTTGATTAAAAGCTCCAACCAGGTCAGTAGTTATTCTGTCGTTGTTATATTTAAAACACACGGCATCATATGAAGCCGCTCCGGTTCGCCAGTTATTATCAGCAAAGAGCCGTTGATTATCATATACAAGTCTTTGCCTTCCTAAACGCACACTCAAATCAGGCGTTATCCGTGGTTCAGCCCATCCCTCGAAAAACCTCAGCGTGGAAGGCGTACCGGAACGCGGATCCTGCTGACCCCAAACCCTGATATCCTGTATCGAAATCATGGACGAAAATTTGTTTGAATTTGAATAACTGATATTCAGGCGGGTCCTTTGGCCTGTAAATATTGCTGCAGAGGAGGTGTCATTTCGCATTTGCTGATAACCTTCGCGGTATTCGGGCCTGATACGGTATTCGGCATCAATCTGAAATTTCTTATCAGGTAATGAATTCTGTTGTTTGATAGCCGCTTCGGCCCTTACTGAATCGGCCTGCTCTTCAGTAATTGATTTGTTGGCAACTAATAAATTGAGAATATCATTTGTATTCTGAGCATGTAACAAGGAACTTATTGATAAAAAGCCTCCTAAAAGGATGAAAAACAATATTCCTCTGACGCTATTTTGGAAACTTGCCGGATGGTTCATAAAATAATCACTTTGTTGTTTTTTTACCTTGGCAAAATTATACACAATGTTCATCGGATTAGTGTACATTTGCCTTGGATTTTAGAGGAGAGGATATGAAATATTTAATAAATTGACCTTAATTTTTGCAGTATGATTAACGAGCGAGCTGAAATATTCGACTGTAACCAATGCGTTTTCAAGAGCTTAAGTTGCAGGTTTATGAAAGAGGAAGATTTCGAAGTCATCCGTAAATCATCAGTTCAACTTAAGTTTTCGAAAGGGGAGGTTGTTTACAAACAAGGCGGTAAAGCACAGAGTTTGATGTTTCTGCACAGTGGAATCGTAAAGTTTAGCTACGAGTATGAAACCGGTCAGAATTACATTATGACAGTAGTGGGAGGACCCAAACTACTTGGTGGCGCTAACTTGTTTTTCAGGGAAACCAATATTTTTTCTATAACAGCAATCGAAGATTGTGATATCTGCCTGATTGATCTGGGGGCATTTGTACAAGTGGCTATGGGCAATCCCAGCTATATTTTGTCGATGTGCGAAAACACGCTGAATATGTTCCAGCATTCCATTTTTAATTTTATTAGCCTGGCTCATAATCATGTAAACGGTCGGATAGCCAATGTGTTGCTTTATTTATGGGAACATGTTTACCGTGATTCGGGCTTCGATTTTACACTGAGTCGTAAAGAACTGGCTCAGTTTGCCGCCTGCTCGCACGAAAATGTAATCACCACACTTTCCAAATTCAATAAGGAAGGCTTCATTGAACTTGAGGGTAAGAAGATCATTATCAAGGATATGGCTGGTTTAAGTGAAATTAGTAAAAGAGGTTGATCATGCTATCAAAGAAAACAAGGTATGCCATTCAGGCATTGGCTAAATTGGGTAGGGAATACGGAAATGGAGCTATAATGATCAGCGATATAGCCACTTCCGAAAATATTCCACAGCGGTTTCTCGAAAATATTCTTCTCGAACTCAAAAACCTTGGTTTCCTGGGCAGCAAACTTGGTAAGAAAGGGGGATATTATTTGCTTCGCAGTCCGGCTGAGATTAAAATGTCTTCCATCATCAGGCATTTCGAAGGAACCATCGCATTATCATACTGTGTTTCGGAGAAAGCATACCAGCCCTGCGAGTTTTGCCAGGATGAAATTACGTGTAAATTAAAGGGGATGTTTCAAACTATACGCGATAATACATTTGAAATTATGGATCATACTTCAATTGCTGATATTATGTAAGCGAGGGGAGATAATTGGGACTGTTCATGAACGTTTGAGGTTATGAAAAGTGTCGGCTTGCGTGGCTGTCTGTTGGCAACCAATCCGCCGCGGAGGGATTGGTTACGAGATGTCTATCATGTAGTTCATCCGCGCTTATTTATAGCCTTTGTTGAACTAAATCCCTGAGGGATAGCTCTGGTAAAGATAATTATCCATTTTGAATAACTGAACTTTTCATTAAAATAAAATCATCCAGGTATTTCCCTTCTATTCTTTTTCCTTCGAATGGCGAAACTTATCTTATTAAATTCTTACCTTTGTCCAATAGTTCATTTCCGAACTGCTTTTCACCTATGAAA
>JBBSDC010000052.1:0-23179 GCA_038249705.1 Bacteroidales bacterium
ATATCGTTTTAATTGACAACGAAAACAAAACACACGTGATCCGGAAAGCCGAAACCCTTGAAACAATGCTGTCGAATGAACAGGTTCCTGATTACCTGCAACTTAATCCAGCAAAGTAAATACTTTTATCCGTGAAATATAGCTGATCTGAAAATCCATTCTTCATGGCGCTAAGCGCTACCATGCTGTGGCTTGGTTTCTGTTTCACCTCAATTTACGCTACGCTAAAGCTTTTCACTTTTCACTCTTCCAACTATGTCCATCCGACAATTTACTTACGCCTTCCGCAATACCATTCTGCCAGCTACGCTGAACAGTTATTCCGCTATTTTCTTTTTCAACAACAAATGGCTGGCATCTATAATTCTTCTGGTTACATTTTTGAACTTTTATGCCGGGCTAAGTGGATTAATTGCGGTTTTGATAACGGTACTCATTGCCAATACAATGGGGTTGGATAAAATACAGCTGAAAAACGGAATTTTTAGTTTCAATGCTTTGCTGACGGGCATGGGCATGGGAACATTTTTTGATCCCGGTTATGTATTTTTCAGTTTGCTTTTAATTGCTGCATTATTAACGCTAATCCTCTCTGTAACTCTGGGTGGCTGGCTGGGTAAGAGTGGGTTGCCATTTCTCAGCCTGCCATTTGTAATTTCTTTCTGGTTTGTGGTATTGCCTTCTTCGCAATTCGAGAACCTTGGACTAACTCAACGCAACATATACTGGATCAACGAAGTATATGCCATAGGCGGCAATTCAATGCTTTCATTCCTGCAAACCATCGATTCGATACCGATTCATAAAATGCTGGATATTTATCTCCGGTCGATGAGTTCCATATTTTTTCAGAATAACCTGATTGCGGGGATCATAATTTCAATTGTTGTACTGCTAAGTTCGCGGATTGCATTTTCGCTTTCTGTTCTTGGATTTCTTTCAGCATACATATTTGCACAATTCTCAGGATCGGAGGCTGCCAGTATTACATACTATAACATTGGAGCCAACTATATTATGGTAGCCCTTGCCGTTGGCGGATTCTTCCTTATACCTTCGCGATATTCCTACTGGTGGGCAGTACTGTTAGTGCCGCTTACATCGCTGGTATTGTTGTTTTTAAGTAAATTGTTCGGATTCATTCAGTTGCCGGTTTTCTCTCTGCCATTCTCATTTGTAGTGATATTTTTTGTTTATTTTCTCCGCTTAAGGGTAACACCATCAAAACTGATACTCACGCCTATTCAGTATTATTCTCCCGAAATTAACCTTTACACATTTAATAATAACAAGGAAAGGCTGTCACATTTCCTGTATTTCCCGTTTTATCTGCCTTTCTGGGGTGAATGGACTGTAACACAAGGGCATGATGGTGAGCATACACATAAAGGTGATTGGGGAAAAGCATTCGATTTTATGATTAAAGATGAAAATCAGAATACATATAAGTCGAAAGGATTACTTTGCGAGAATTACTACTGTTATAACAAACCTGTACTGGCACCTGCCGATGGTATTGTTGAAGAAATTATTGATAATGTTGATGATAACGAAATAGGTAAAGTTGACACCTCAAACAATTGGGGAAATACAATTGTAATACGTCATCTGCCTGGGCTTTATACACAATTGTCGCATCTCAAAAAAGGCACATTTAAAGTATCGAAAGGTGATTTTGTTCAAAAAGGCGATTTGCTGGCTTTATGTGGCAATTCAGGTCGCTCGCCTGAGCCGCACCTTCATTTTCAGGTACAGGTAACTCCGCTGGTTGGTGCCCGCACCATCGACTATCCTTTTGCATATTACCAGCAGAAAGAAAAACCAGGACTGGAACTGCGCCAGTTTTCAAAACCTGCCGAAGGGGATATGGTCTCTGGAATTGCAGGCAATACGCTTCTTAAATCAGCGTTTGACATAATGCCCGACACAAGCCTGAGATTTTCATACACCAATGATAAGGGTATGGATGTAGCTGAACAATGGGTTGCTTATACAGATGCATACAACAATAAATACCTGTATTGTAAAGAAACAGAATCGAGTGCTTATTATGTGAACGACGGCTCCATGTTTTATTTTACTGCCTTTTATGGGGATAAAAAATCATTACTTTATTATTTCTACCTTTCAGTTTACAAAGTGTTTCTGGGTAATCCCGAGTCAATTGTTTTGCGCGATGCCATGCCACTTAACGTAATCAGGAATAAAAAAACGAGCATCTGGATACACGATTTTGTTGCTCCTTTTTATAACTATATTCGTGCAGGATATTCGATAAAAGTTGAATCCGGCGATAATCTGTCCGATACAGGTTTCCTTATACTAAAATCCGGAATAGAGGTTTCAGTGTTCGGGAAACACCGCACAGAAAGTAACAGCATTATTACCTTGCGCGATAATCGCATACAGGAATTCGTATTTGAATCATCCGAAATAAAAATAAAGGCACTATGCATAAATTAATAATTTTCATTTTGCTTTTGGTTTCGGCAGGAGCGAAGGCGCAGGATTCAATTACCTATGAGTCAGTTGACAGCATTACATACAACTGCTATCTTACTGGTAACTGGGATCAGTTGTTCGAAACAGCTGAACAATCCATAGCTCATAATATTGATTTTAAAAGACTCCGGCAACGAATGGGATACGCTTATTTTGTAAAAGCTGATTATTATGCTTCGCAGAAACAGTATGAAAAAGCCCTGGCATTCGACCAGTACGATCCCGACACACGCGAATATCTTTACTATTGCGGATTAAATACTGGTAACATCGCATATGCCCGTTTTCATGCCGGCAAGCTGCCTGAAGAGGCGAAAACCAGGTTGGGTATTCGTGCAATCAACCCGGTATCATCTATAGATCTCGAATATAATTATAAAGTCAACAACAGCGATGCACGCTCCAATCCGTCCTATTTTCGTGGAGGCATATATTCGCAGGCAGGTTACAGGCTGTCCGTATATCAATCGGCTTCAAACTATAAGCAAACTGTAAATTCGATAGTGATTAAACAACCCGATTATTTTGCGCTTCTTAACTGGACGGTAACAGCGCATACATCTTTTTCGGTGGCGTACCATCACCTGAATACGAGCCTCGACGGATATAAATACCCCGGAAATCTTGTATATTCTTCACTCTCAACTCGTTTAAACCGAATAACGTTGGGGTTGAACGGATCATTTTTCAGGTATGATATTGGCGATTTTAAGCAACTGGGGATTCAGGCAGGCATCGTTTTGCCAGGGAAGACTAATTTTTATTTTACCTCGTATTTAAGCGGATTGATAGAAAAAGATGCAGGCAAGTTAATATTTGCCCAGTATGCAGGAGCCCGTCTTTATAAATCAGTGTGGCTCGAAGGAACAGTTACTATAGGCAATATTCAGAACTATAATGATCACAGCGCCTTATATGTTTACAATTCAATTGATCCCACACTTTTCCGGACAGGTTTGTCGTTGTACTGGAATATAAACACGAGTCTTACTTTATACAGTAATTACCTGTATGATACCAAGCAGGTGGAGCAAACCACTGATCAATACATTCAACAATCATTTTTAGGAGGATTTATATGGAAACTTTAAAAAGAATACTGCTTACGGTAGCATTAACGTTTGTGGTTTGTTCCCTTGCGGCTCAAAGTACATCAGTAATTCAGGCGACATTTATAAAAAGCTTCGAATCGGAGAAATCAGGCAATTATGTGGCCGCTATCAATTCGATGAAAACGATATACAAAGCTGACAGTTATATTGTTAATATTCGCCTTGGATGGCTTTATTACCTGGCAAAGCAATACACCGAATCAATAAAATATTATGATAAATCCATTGCGCTGAAGCCCTATGCCATCGAAGCCCGTTTTGGCGCTGTTAAGCCACTGAGTGCCATCGAAAGCTGGGATAAAGTAAAAGTACACTATGTGGAGATACTCAAAATTGATTCGCAGAATACGATTGCCAATTATTGGTTAGGCGTTATTTATTATAATCGTAAGGACTATGTGAATGCAATAAAGCTCTTCGAAAAAGTAGTAAATCTTTATCCCTTAGATTACGATTCGTCAATTATGCTGGCCTGGTCGAAACTGAATACCGGCAAATCCTCCGATGCAAGAGTATTGTTTAATCATGCCCTTATTCTTCGTCCCAATGACAGCTCAGCTCTGAGTGGATTGAAACTGATAAAGTAACAGGTCATTTGCCTGAATGTAAAACCGTCTGCTTTTATCACGTGGCAATTGGATGTTATATATAGAAATGAGTCTTTGCTGATTTGTTAAAATACAATCAGATAGGAGATTTTCAGCATAAAATCATTACGCGGATGTGTTTCCCAAAGCTCATTTATATATTTATCAAATAGCATTTCGCCGTTTTCGTTGAGTTGGGTTCGCCCCTGCGACCAGACCAGGTAGAGTGACGACCCGGTTTTATATTCCCAGCGTAAAACCATATTCGAACGGTATTGCAGGTAATGGAAATCGGGTTTGTAGAATCCGTAATCGCCGTTACCATCCCTGTTTTCATCAACAAAATAGGCATTCCACTCTTCATTATATGCTATTTCATCACTGCCAAACGTGTGAAATCTGTCGGTAAACTCCGTTGCTCTGGGATTGGTAATGCGCTTGTAATCATTGTATTCGCCTGCAAAAATAAAAGGCTGCGCATAATATTGAATTGAAAGCTCAGGTGTTAAACTCACGTTCACGCGAAGTGATAAATCAAAAACCTCCCTGTTAAGGCTCGCCATGATATACCGGGGTTCGCCGTTGTAGTTCGCTTCGGCAACGTATTGTAATTGGTTAAATCCGGCGGTATATGTTGGGGTAAGTGTTAACAATAATGTGTTTATGGGTTTATAGGTTATTTCCAGTGAGTATCGGTGGCTGTTAGTATAGTGATGCTGACCGAAATATTGTGTGGTGCTGACTTTAAACTTTACTTTTTTACGGCTATCCGTTTCGGCAAAAGCGCTGAAATTAAAAATCGGAGGAATGAGAATTGCTGGGCCACCCCAAAGTTCGCCTCTTGACCGAGTTATGCCCGCGTAATTTATTCCTGCTCCTGCGGTATAATAATTTGTAAACTGCCCGCTGGCATTCAGATCAATTCCTTTGTTAACGGTTTCCAATCCGAAATCCCAGGTAATGTATTCGGTAAAATTGGCTGAGGCCCATCGGAAAGCACCAAAAGGTTTGTATTTGCGGTAGCGCAACCAAAAAAGGTGCTGAATTTCGTCCGCTTGTTTCAGGTAACCTACATCGTTAAAATCGAGTTCTGGCGAGCGCATGGTAACATAACTCAGAAATTGCCAGTTGCCAGTACCTGCTTTGCCAAATTCAAGGGTTCCTCCGTATCCGTTAAGCGAGGTTCTTGATGTATCGTAAGTAACATAATCATTATCGGGCCTTTGGTAATATCGTGCTGGCGAACGTTGAAGATAATCAATCGATTTTTTACTTCCGCTTACTGATGAAAAAACTGCGCGACCCGAAAGGTAGTAGGTTTTATTATTCCAGAAATGGATGGCATTTAAACCGCCGGTATAAGCAGCTTTGGGCAGGAACTCAAGTTGTGGCGCTTTTTTTAATATAGAGCGGTTGGTCGCGGTAAAAATACCTCCGATCACGGTTGTGCCTTTATTAAAATCCTGCGACAATCGGGCAATCAGGTAATTACTAAGCGGTTCAATGCTTTCCTTATGCGTTACGCCTGCATTGTCAAGCGTAGCATATTCTTCCTGGGTAACCGATTCGATAATTCCGATTGAAAGCCCTTTCCTTGTTTTCCCTGATAATTTAAACGACCCGAGTATAGTAGTTTGTTCGGGTGCCGAAATATATTCCCCCGAATCGGCCACCGGTGAAAATTGCGGAGCCCGTCCAATCCGGCGCGAATAAAATAGCATATTCTGGTTGTTATCGCTCTCGACGCCGGTGAGTTTGTAAGTAAAGATGTTTTTTCCTTCGATAAAGAAAGGTCTTTTCTCGGGATAAAAAGTTTCGAAAGCAGTTAGGTTTACTACAGCCGGATCCGCTTCTACCTGCCCGAAATCGGGATTGATAGTGAAATTTAGTGTAAGATCATTAGTAACCGCAATTTTGCCATCGAGGCCAGCAGTGCCGCTATATTTCTGCCCGGTTTTAAACGGATTCCCTTCTTCTTTCTCATCGAAAGTAGCCTTGGCGTAAGTGTAGGGCAGCAGTTCAATATCGCGCCGCGGAATAATACCGTCGAGACCCTGTAATTCGCCATAAAGGCTTACCAGTCCGGGAGCCATGCGCGGAATAGGTTGCCAGAACGAGAGCTCCTGCTTGCGGTAGATGTAGCGGACGATATTCAGCCCCCAGCTGTGTTTGTCTTTTTTTGCAAACCTAAGCTGCGATAGCGGAATGCGCATTTCAGCGGTCCAGCCCAACGCATCAATAGTAGTTGCAGTATAATAAACGGCTTCCCAGTTGGCATCGTTTCCATTGTCGTTAACAAACATGAAATCGAATTTTACACCTGCAGAAGTTACTCCAAAAGTAAATGCTGTTTGTTTATCAGCATAGCTGTCAATTGAAACAGCCAGCCAATCGCCGTCGTCCTGATCGCGTCGCGAAAGCCGGCTAACAATTTCGCCGGGAACCGAATCCAACGCACGGATAACTATATACAGGTTGTTGTCGTCGAATAAAATTTTGAAATCGGTGTTTTGCGAAGGATTAGCCCCGTCATTGGGGTCTCTTTGTACAAAATTGCCCGACCATTCAACGGCATCCCAGGCCGCTTCGTCATACCGGCCATCGATAGCAGGAGCCTTTTGGGTTAACCTATTAGTATGATATACTTTCGTTTGCGCTGAAACATTGGTATATAAACAAATAAAAAAGAATAAAATTATCCCTGTAAGTTTCATAAAATAGTATAAATAAGATCTGGTTATGCAAACATGGGAACCGGTGTAAAAGTGGTTTGGTTATAACTTTATCCAAAAATAACAAAAAGGTCATACGAGATCAGCAATTAATTTACATTTTTTTTATTAAGACATTTTTTTTTCATTTTTATTTGGCCGCAAAGCGGTGATTACAAGGGCATCAGCAAATAATAGTTTGATTTAAATAATTCATATACAGTTACTAACACGCAAGGGTACATGGATTATTTTTTCAGGACTGTCTTCGAAAGAAAAATCGGGGATATCAACAGATACTTGAATGCTTTCCATGATGAAATTCAGTGCCTTCCCTTCTTTGAGCAATATGCCGCTTTTTGCGAAAGGTTTCTCTTTAAAAGGCATATTGCGTTCGCTGTTAACCGCAGTTTCCTGATCTGGTAAGCTGTTTCGGGATATCTCTGAAGAGAAATAATTAGTATCAATTTTATTGTATATCAATAGATTAAATAAAATACATGTGCATTTATATGAAAATATTTGGATTGCCGTATGGAAGTGGATTTATCAAAGGGCAATTTTATTGTTCGTTTTTTTTAGGAATCAGTAGTTTTTCTTTTAAAACCCCAAAATCTTTCTCAAAACTTATGAAGGGCTGAGCTTCGTTTTCTTTACACACTTTTTTATGTTAATGCCCTACGGGCAATGTTCCTATTCCTGATTCTCTTTTTATTGATGTTGCAGTCCTCCGGACTAAAGCGTATGACCAGCTGCCGCTAACAAACGATACAAAACCTCTGATAATTAAGTTGCACAGCCACAGTTATTCCTGCCTCACGTACAATTGTGGAGGTTATTCTGAAAGTTTCACTTACTTACACTTACCGTAAATTTTTATTCGTATTCCATCCGGATCCGGTAATGAATCGGAGCTTGCTGTCCGGGACGCTCGGATACAACAATGGTAGTAAGCAAGCGGTTTAACTCGTCATAAGTGCGTTCGGCACTGCTCAATAATTCGCCATCTTCGGTTTTTTCTTCCTGTACGGTTATATTTCCTGCTGCATCGTAACTTATGTATGTGATTTCGATTCCCGACGATGATTCTTCCATTGATTCGGAGAGCCGGCCTTCGCTATTGTACGAAAAAGTGTAACGTTCGGTCAGGTGTTTATCTTCGTTGTAACGACGGCGAACGGATAGCTGCCCATCTTCAGCATAACTATTAAGGATAGTATAATTATCTTCAGGTGTTTTGAAAACTTCTTCGGCTATTTTACCTTCTTCGTTAAAAATAATTCGCCGCTGGGTGATAATTTCACCATCAATATCATATTCCGATTCCGAAACCAGTTTATTGCCATCAAAAACATTCACTGCATAATTGCCGGTTTCGCCATCGCTGTCGACACTTGTTTTACTTACCATCCGGCCTTGTTCATCGTACGTGTAATTCAATACATCAGCGGTGCTATCAAGGTAATGAATAAATTCTTTAATAAGCTGTCCCTCTTCATTGTATTCCATGCTACGGTGTTCGGCCACTTCGTCGTCCACTTCGAGCAATAATTCGTCAACCAGCTGCCCTTTGTCGTTGTATTGGTATTTGTATTTGTGTTCAACAATCCCATCATTGTCATACGTAATTACTTCGACAGGATGGCCCGATTCATCAAGTTCGGTATGCTGGAAACTGAACTCAAGCTCCCTGATTTCTGTTTCTTCGAGTTCAGCTATATTGTTTGCCCTGAATGACTTTACGTATTTCATAATCAGTAATTTGATGTTTGTCGTTTTGAGTTTGTGTGAAATGCAAATATAGTATTTTACTTCTGCTTTAAACAGTTGCATAAGTAAAAATAAAGCCAAAAAAGCTTTTTAAAAGAAGTGTTTTTACCGTTTTAACTCACCTTATTCAATAAAATGTTTTAAATGGCTGCAAGCATTTTCATTACATTTGTGTTGTTATAAAAAGCGGTATTTATGAAAATAATTTTAACAGCAATCACGGTTGTTTTATTGAGTATTATAATGAGTTGTAAAAATAACATGCCTGTGCAGGAACCATTAAAATATCCGGTTTCATTTAAATCGGATCAAATTGACGACTATTTCGGAACTCTTGTTGCCGATCCATATCGCTGGCTCGAAAATGATACTTCAGCCGAAACCGAAGCCTGGGTTATTGCCCAAAATGCTGTTACAAATGAATATCTCGGCAAAATTCCATTTCGCGATCAGATCAGAAAGCGTTTGGAAATATTGTGGAATTTCCCAAAACTAACTGTCCCGGTGAAAAAAGGAGACTGGATTTTCTTCGAAAAGAATTCAGGAATGCAGAATCAAAATGTGTTATACGTTCAAAAAGGTATGAATGGACAACCACGTATGCTACTCGATCCCAATACTTTATCGGCTGATGGAACTGTATCCGTGAGCGAATTCAGTGTTTCGCGCGATGGCAGATACATGGCTTACTCTATAAATAAGGCTGGGAGCGATTGGACTGAATTTGGCATTCTCGATGTTGAAACAGGTAAAGTACTTCCGGATAAAGTGGAATGGGTAAAATTTTCGGGAGCAGCATGGCAAGGTGAAGGTTTTTACTACAGCCGGTATAATGAACCTGCGAAAGGGAAAGAACTATCGAACAGGAACGAATATCATAAAGTGTATTTTCATAAACTTGGAACCCAGCAAAGCGAAGACAAACTAATTTTCGAAAATCCCAATTTCCCGCTACGGATATACTTTACCGGAACTACCAGCGACGAACGGTTTCTTATTCTGCGTGAAAAAGAAGGAACAAATGGAAATGCACTCTACTGTAAAGACCTTACACAGCCTGGCAATAGGTTTATAAAGCTTGCTGCCGGTTACGAAAATGCGTATAACGTAATTGATAATATCGGTGATAAACTTTTAGTCCTTACCAATGAAAATGCTCCGCGCCAAAAACTTGTTTCAATTGACACCAAATCACCGGCAAGCGAAAACTGGGAAACATTGATTCCTGAAAAAGAAGATGTACTTGAATCAATTGTACTGGCCGGAAATCATGTATTTGCCCAATATATGACTGATGCCACCAATCGTATTTTTACTTTCGATATGCAAGGGAAACCGGTCAGCGAAGTTCAGTTACCTGGTTTAGGCACAATTGCAGGATTGAATGGGGAGATAAATGATAATTCTATTTTCTATGGTTTTACTTCATTTACATCTCCATTAACAATATACAGTTATGATGTTGTAAAAAGCACATCGGCCGAGTTCTTTAAACCTACTCTTGATTTTGATGCTACAAATTATGTAACCCGACAGGTATTTTTCGAAAGCAAGGATAAAACCAGCATTCCGATGTTTATTGTGCATAAAAAAGGACTTGAATTCGACGGAAACAATCCAACTTTGCTTTATGGATATGGTGGCTTTAATGCTAGCCTTACTCCTGTTTTTAGTGTAAGCCGTCTGGTTTTTCTCGAAAATGGAGGGGTTTTTTGCATGGCCAATATTCGCGGGGGAGGTGAATATGGCGAAGAGTGGCACGAAGCCGGTACCAAACTCAACAAACAGAATGTTTTTGATGATTTTATTGCTGCCGCCGAATTTCTTATCAGTGAAAAATATACCTCCTCTGAAAAACTGGCAATCGCGGGAGGGTCGAATGGAGGATTACTTGTTGGCGCTTGCATGACTCAACGCCCTGATTTGTACAAAGTATGTTTGCCAGCCGTGGGAGTAATGGATATGCTGCGGTATCATAAATTTACGATTGGGTGGGCTTGGGCTGGTGATTATGGCACAAGCGACGATAGTACCCATTTCAAAAATCTGCTGAGTTATTCGCCGCTGCATTCAGTTAAGGACAGTATTTGCTATCCGGCAACGCTTGTTACTACAGCCGATCACGACGACAGGGTAGTGCCGGCCCACTCTTTTAAATTTGCAGCTACTTTGCAGGAAAAACAAGGGTGTAACAATCCTGTACTCATCCGGATCGAAACCAATGCCGGACATGGAAGCGGTAAACCAACATCCAAAATCATTGATGAATTGACGGATGTGTATTCATTCCTCTTTTACAACTTGGGAATTAAGCCTGAAAAGTAAACTTGAATGTATTGTGCGTAAAGTGCTTATAATAAGCTAAATATATCCGCAGGTGAGTGATTTGCAGGATTTATTATTTTGCTGTTACACAATAAATTGACGCTTTCCGAATTATTTTATAAAGTAATTACTTTAATAGGAAAAATGAACGAAATAAGAAATGCCCTTTTGAAGGGTTTATTCGTATGTATATTGGTTCTATCAGGTTTTCGTGCATTTTCGCAGGAAACTGAAGATAAAACGGATAGTCTGTATGCTGCCCGGCTCATGGAAGTGAACCTCGAATTGTATCAGCAGATTGATAGTCTGGCTTTGGTAATAAAGGAATACAAAGTCCGTAACCAGCTAGAAACCAAAGATGTTGACTCTCTGCAAAATGTGATTTCTCAGCTTCAGGCTCAGCTCAATATGACCCGTATATTGGCGGATTCGCTTGATGTGATGCGCTTACGGGCGAAACAGGATTTGCTTGATATCAAACAGCAGATGCTTGGTATAAGTACCGATCTTGAGGCCAAGCTACAACTACTACGTGAAAAGGAATTTCAGATCAACGATTGCCAGATAAAGTTACGCGAAGCACAATCGGTAGCATCGCTTAACCAGGCCAGGCTCGAAGGCAGGATAGATGTGAATGCCACTAAAGTAGAAGCTAAGGACCGTGAAATTACTTACCATCAGCAATCCATCAAGGAAAAGGATCGCATTATAAGTGAAAAATCGGCTGAACTGGCTACTTATTACCGGGATAAAAGCAATTCGCTCCGCATTGTCGATTCACTTGCCCGCGCGCTCAATTCGCGTGAACTCGAGCTGGTAAAAGTTACTGAACGTCTCAAAATTATTGAATCTCAGTATAATGCAATGGTTGAGCAGCGAACGGCAGCACAAAACAAGAAGAAAAAGGTTCGTTTCGTACAGGGTGTCGGATTAAAAAGCTACCGGACACCTGATTATCAGTTGGCACCGCAAAGTTCAACCACCACTGCAACGTATGTTATCACTAACAAAAATTCAGGTAAAATTGAGTTTGATTATATCACCGGTGTAAGCCTTTCTCTTTACGACTTAAGTCAGCCCGAAGGGAAATATACGTATGATGCAGGTTTGTTTGTTGGATTCGGTGGCACCAATCTGTTTAAAAATTTCTACGTTTCGCCAAGTTTTAAAGCGTTCGATTTCTTCCATTTTATGATCGGTTTAAATATTGCAGAATATCAGCAGTTACAAACTGGTTTTAACGAAGGAGATGAATTGCCGCCCGGCATGAGTATACCAACCGTAAAAGAGTGGAAAGCCAACTTGTTTTTTGGTATGACCATTGATTTTGAATTGCTTTCGAACATTCCAAAGAAAATGTAGGCGAGGATCTGGGGTTTAGGTTTTAGGGTTCAAAAGTTCAATGCTTCGCGTTCCTGCTTTGTCGTACCTCCTCGCAGTGACGGGTTCAAAACTTCGCGTGCAAATGTGCAAATGCTGTAGCGAAGCGGAAGTTGAAGTGAAACGGAAACCAAGTTTAAGCTTGGTGGCGCTATGCGCTATTCAAACGTTCTGTTTTTCACTTGCCGGAAAGCAAATTCATTCCGTTATACTGCCATAATGTCTCAGTGTTCTTCAATTTTAATTGAATCGACAAACCAATCGAAATTGGCAGTATCTTTGTGGCCTACTTTGATACAATCAGGGGCTGACCGGTTTTGACAGCAAGGACAGTGGGATTGTAAGCATGCCGGGACTTTGAGTGGATAGCCCGTAAAAACCAAATGCTCGCGCCAATTAAACGGCAACAATTACGATTACGCATTAGCCGCTTAATCACAGTATTAACCTGCTAATTGTCCTCCGGGAAGCCTCGCCATCCGGCGTCCCGCTCAAGGGCATCGAAAAGGGAAGGATAAGGTTGCCGGAGTCCTGACGGCAGCTCGAAAACCAAAGGGAATAAGGCAAGGATTGGGCGGCTTTTTGCCGGTCTTTACCCGACAATCAACTGAAAGCTAAGCATGTAGAAAGCGGTTTTGCTGCTTGTTTGGACCCGGGTTCGACTCCCGGCAGCTCCACAAAAGACCCTGACCTTACGGTTCGGGTCTTTTTCTTTATATCCCAACTTATTCGTATTCAATACTTTTTTGCGACTGTGATGGGGGTACTGTCGCCGATCTCCAGTTATAGCTAATCTTATTTTCTGATCCTTGCCGGTACTAGTTTTGTGACAAAAAAAATC
Source organism: Bacteroidales bacterium (assembly GCA_038249705.1). GTDB lineage: Bacteria > Bacteroidota > Bacteroidia > Bacteroidales > UBA4417 > UBA4417. Next base: position 13,229 of record JBBSDC010000052.1, read on the forward strand.
AAAACGTACGAAAGTAATTTAGCGAAAATTTTCCTGTGCAGGTTTTCAAACTCATTATGCATATTTGAGGAATAATAAAGCCGGATATAAACCGCATGAATCAGAAAATAAGATACGCACGAACCAGTAACCTGATCGCCCGTTTTGCATAATAAAAAATAGCAGATTAAGCTCAATTTAAACAGAAGTGAGGATTTTAAAAGCTTGGTATCAGGCTTTTGTAATAGGCTGAAGTTTTTGATTTTTCAATTACAATCTTGTCCTCAAAAGAGTTTAAATTGTTTAAAAACGTGGGCGTGAGCAGAACTAAAAAGGATTTCTGGTTACTTAGCTACTACTGAATATTTCCTTAAGTTATCCTCGAATACCGAAGTCAACTCTTCCTGAGTAACCGCTCCGCTTTTAGAGTAAACAATTTCGCCTTTGTAATATAATGCCAAATAAGGTACACTTGTTAGTTTCAGTTCTTTTACCAGGTTTTTACTCGCATCTGCATTTACTTTTACAATTTGGATCTTGTCTTTATATTCTGTCTTCATAGCGTCAATCATAGGCATCATTTTCATGCAGGGGCTGCACCAGGGCGCATAAAAATCAATAAATACAAGCTCATCCGACTGTGTTAATTCAGCAAACTGAAGCGGTTCCATGTTATTATCCATATCCTGACGTGCGTTGGGATCGCTTACAACCGGCAAACTTTGCTGGTTCCATTCCATAATGCCATGTTGCAGGTTATACACTTGGGTATAGCCGTTTTGAACCAGAATTTGAGCTGCATTCCTGCTTCGGCTGCCGGTGAGGCAATAAACGTAAATTGGCTGATCTTTGGGTAAAAGCAACAGGCGACTGCGAAAGTCAGGAGCATAAAAATTTAGTTGTCCGGCATTGGCAATGTGACCGTTTTTAAATTCATTTTCTGTTCGTACATCAAGCAGAATACCTTTTTCGGATGTAGCCAGCTTGTTGAATTCCAGGGAGCTCACGTCAGTATAGCTTTTATTCTGAGCACAAGCTGTTAATAATAGCAGAGGAGACATAAGAAGCAAAATAATTCTGTTCATAGTTTGGTTTTGTGTTTTAATCGAAATGTGATTCTTATTCCGAATCAAGTAATATAGGTAGTAAAACAGAAAAAGGGGTTTTAAGTTTAACCGGTCACAAACTTTACTTTGGTTTATGTAACAGGGGAATAAACTTTAGCATTAGCAGATATGTTTTCAATATTGATGTTTGACCCGTATAGATGTAGTGTGGCAAATAAAAGATTTCCGGTATTTCCCATCATTTGGGGTCAAGTCGCCGCAGATTCAAGCGCATTGGCTGGCTCCTTAAACATCTCATTGCTGTAATTTGTATTCGCTTCCTTCAACTGTGTAAAAACGGTGTGATGCTTCACCGAAAAAATACACACAGCCCCATTCGGTATATCCGTGGTCGTGTAAGGCAGTAAAATCAACCGTACGCCACGATTCAAAGTGTAATGAAATCCTTAATCCAACCGGAGGCAGGGTTTGCTTTAATAAATGCAGGTTCGGCGAATTGTTCTATTTTACCTTCGTTCATGATGGCTACCTGCGTACCTAGCGTAAAAGCTTCGTGTAAATCATGTGTAACCATGATAAAGGTAAGACCCAATTCACGATGCATCTGTTTGATTTCACTTTGCAGGTTTCGGCGAGTAATGTTATCGAGTGCACCAAACGGTTCGTCCATCAGTATAATTTTCGGGTTGGCGGCCAAAGCTCTTGCTACTCCCACGCGCTGCTGCTGTCCTCCGCTTAGCTGATCAGGATAATTGCCGAGTTGTTGCTCATCAAATCCCATCATTTTAGCCAGCTCGGCAACCCGCTGATTTTGTGCCTCTTTTTCATTCCCCGAAATACTCAGAACAAATTCCATATTTTGCTTTACCGAAAGGTGTGGGAAAAGACCTCCCTGCTGTATTACGTAGCCTATATTCCGCCGGAGCTGTATTTTATCCCAATGCCTGATGTCAGTACCCATCACTTTTACCTGTCCTGAATCAAAATCGCTCATGCCATTGATTATCCGCAGCAAAGTTGTTTTACCACAACCACTTGGACCGATAATAGTGATAAAAGCGCCTTCCGGAATAGTTAACGAAACAGAACGCAGTACCGGGTTTCCGGCCTGGTACGATTTTGTTACGCCTGATATTTCGATGATCGGATTAACCATTTCGCATTCTTAATTCAGTAAGTTATTTGCCTTTAAAAAAGAAGCAGCTACTTCTTCCGGTGTTTTCTTAGCTATCTCCACTTCGTAATTCAGTTCCAGCATCTTTTCATCATTAATTGTGCCGTCCAAACGCCTGAGTAAATCAACCAGTTCAGGATAGTGCAATAGTATTTCATTCCTTACTACAATGCCAGCCTGATATGCCGGAAAGAAACTCTTATCGTCGCGAAGCACACGCAACTTCATTTGCCGGATACGCGAATCTGTTGAAAATGCATTTATAACATCTACCGTGTGGTTTTCGAGAGCCTGGAATTTCAGGTTCACATCGAGTTCAACCTTTTTCTTAAAGTTGAAAGGATAAACTGGCGAAAGTCCTTTAAAACCATCTTCGCGTTCGTAAAAATCAAATTCAGCACCAAATGTAAACTGTTTACTTTTTGATGCCAGGTCCGAAAATGTTTTGATGTTTTCCTTGTTGGCTATGTCTTCGGGCAAAGCCAGCGTAAAGGTGTTGTTGAAACCAAAACGGCAGGCCCAGGTAAGACCGTATTTTTCAGTATATGCCGTTTTTAGTGCTGAATATAAACTGTCGCTATTGCGGATTTGTGGTTTCTTTAGTACAAACAACCATGCGGTGCCGGTATATTCGGGATAAATATCAATTTCGCCCGACAGTAACGCCGGTTGAATATTGGAAGTACCGCCACCGATTCCAAACATTCGTTTTACCGGTATATCCGTATTCGTTTCAATCATTTGAGAAATAATTTCACCCAGGATATACTGTTCGGCGGTTGGTTTTGAAGCAACAACAATTGCTCTTTTGGTTGCGGAACCGGATTTTGACAGAATGATGAAACCAATTGCAAGTGTTACGATTGCCAAACCGGCATAGGCAAGCCAGCGACGGTATCTGGTTGAATGATGCTTACGGTTTTTTAATGATTTCTCGAAAAATCCGATTGTAAGATCGGTAACAAGTGCCAGCAAAGCAACGGAAATTGAACCAGCAAGGATGAGTGAGGAATTGTTGGTATTAATGCCTCTGTAAATAGCCTGACCCAAACCACCGGCTCCTATAAAGGATGCAAGTCCGGCAAGAGCAATGGTCATAACAACCATAGTGCGGAACCCGCTTAAGATAGTTGGAAAAGCAAGAGGCCAGCGAATCCTCAGGAATATCTGCAATGGAGTAGCACCCATGCCTTTTGCAGCATCCAACAAACGCGGATCAACTTCGATTAACCCGGTATAGGTATTCCTGATCATAGGAAGCAGTCCGTAAATAACAAGAACCACCAGCGCATTTAAAAAACCTATGCCTATTAAAGGAATAAATAGTCCAAACATGGCTATGGAAGGAATGGTATAGAGAAAATTTACCACTCCCAATACCAGATTCCGGATTCGGTTATACCGGACCAGCGCAATACCTGTACTTACTCCAATAACAACAATAATCAATATGGCTGTGAGCGACAGCACAATATGCTGAAGCAGCAGTTCAAACAAATAATCCTTTCGCTGGAGTAAAAATGACCACATACAGAAAATCCTGATTTAAACTACCTTTCTTTCACCCAGAGCGAATCCGCAAAATAGTTCCGGCTGTCGGTGAAATTTTGTTCAACTCTGAACCCATGAGTTGCAGCCAATGTTTCAATCGTTTTCAAATCAAATTTACGCGAAAGTTCCATATAAATAGTTTCCCATTGGTTAAAGCGGAAATTTTCTGCCAGGGATTCAATATGCACGGTCTGATTTTTTGTTGAAACCAAAAAGCTTTTGACAGCGCCCGTTTGAGGATTATAATCTGTATGATGTTCAAAATTACTGATATCAAAATCGGCGCCAAGTTCCCTGTTCAGGCGGGCAAGGTGATTGAGGTTAAATCGACGGGTGTGGCCATGCGGATCATTATAAGCATTCATAATTATGTCGGGCGACTTTTTGAGGTCGAAACCAATCATTACTTTATCGCCTCTGTGTGCAAATTCAGAAAGCTGGCTTAAAAATAAATTCAACTCTGCATCTTCGAAATTGCCAATGTTTGAACCCAGGAATAAAATAACTTTCCGTAGCGCGGAATGACCGTTCAATTGTTTGATTACACTGAAAAAATCACCGGTTTGGGCATTCACTTTTAATGAAGGGATCTCCCTGGCAAGGCTTTCAACAAGTTCGATGTTGGCTTTCGGGCTTATATCAATGGGTATATATTTGAGACCTGAAGATCGGCTAACCATCGCATTCAGTAATATCTTCGTTTTCAGTCCATCGCCCGAACCAAGTTCAACCAGTTCGAAATGTAAAGCATCCTTTATGAAGGCATCTGTGATTTCCTTTTTGTGGGTTGTGAATATTTCATGTTCACAATCGGTGAGGTAATATTCAGGCATGCACATAATGTCCTGAAAAATGCTGCTGCCGATATCGTCGTAAAAATATTTCGACAACAAAAATTTTGGATTTGCTGACAGACCCCGCAACGTATCGGTAACCAATTCGGAAAGAAGAATTTGTTGTTCCATGGGTTTACTTTTCTACTTTGTAATGTTCCGGAATGCCTGTTTCAAAAGAATTCGCGGGATCGTTGCTCCATTCAAACCAACCACCGTCGTACACTGAAACCTGCGGCCAGCCCATCAGCCAGGCATTGAACCAGGCCTCACTGCCACGCCACCCGGTACCGCAATAAAAAGCCAGGTGTTTGTCGGGAGTTATCCCGTTTTTTATCCAATTTGCCTCGATTTCGTGAAACTCGCGTGTTGTATGGTCAAGGTTACGGTAATTTTCCATATGGTAGGCATCACTGCCGCAATCGGCAAAAACAGCACCCGGAATACGCCCTTTTGCCTTGATGTAATTGTACCCGCTTACTTCGCCAATGTATTCGGGCCAGCTTCGCACACAAACCAGTTCTGCATCCGACGCTTTCAATATTTCTTTGGCTTCGGGTGTATCAACTGCCAATTCCGGACGGACCGGTATTTCAACTCCAAAGTTGCTGACAGGCCTTTTTGGTTCATCGTTGTAAGCTGTTTCAAAACCTGCATCCTGCCACGATTGAAAACCGCCATTCAGAATCCTGACATCTTTCACTCCGGCATACATCATGATAAAAGCATTGCGGATGGCTCCGATATCGCCGGCGGCGCTACCCGGAAATTCATCGGCATTGTCGGGGTGCATAAATTTGCCATACAGCACAACGGTAGTGTCAGACGTAATGCCATGTTCTTCCAGTGCTTTCCTGAGTTGTTCCGGACTTCGCCGGTTCCAGGTTTCGGGTGCTTCCAGTGCCAGCGTATCCATGTCGATTGCCCCGGGAATATGGCCACTCAGGTATGCATCGCGGTTGCGGTAATGGGCATGAACCACAACAAACTTATCATTGTGATAATGCATGGGTTTTTCACCTGATAGAAGGGAATGCACCCACTCAGCCGAAACCAGGTTCTGAAAACGCTCCAGTTTCTGCATGGGCAATTCCGGGTTTGAAGCCCATTCTTCAGTGAACGAATGGTATGTGAAAACCTTATCATACCCTGAGCTCACGAACCTATCGGCCACTTTATCAGTTTCTTCCCTGTGGTAGCCGTAAACTACAATTGTTTGTTCGGGCAGTAGTTTTTTTTGCATCACAGCTTCAATCCAGTCGATATAATTTATCCATTTTGCCGGAAGGCTGCGCGCACCGGCAATATGCCCTCCGCGAGCTTCATTTTGAAGCGGCCAGCCATTGTATGCTGCCACCGGGCGAACATCAACGATTTGTGCGAGCGGATTATTCAGCAATGCCTGTAAAACGGAAGTTGATATTTGATGAACCTGATTTTTCAATGTTGCCAGTTTTTTAGATTGATAAAAAGCAGGAATTAGTCTTTAGTGATCTCAACGCCTTTCCAGAAAGCTACGCGATCCTTGATGCCCTTAGCCAGGTCACTCGGATTTGGATAATACCAGACCGCATCCTGGTTTTTCTTGCCTTCAACTTCGAGGCTGTAATACGATGCGGTACCTTTCCAATGGCAAACCGTATGGGTATCACTGGCTAGAAGGTATTCTTTTTTAACTGATTCAACAGGGAAATATTGATTTCCCTCCACATTAACGGTGTCATTGCTTTCGGCTATGACTTTTCCATTCCAGATTGCTTTCATAATATTTGTTTTTAAATTGTGTATTAGTTAGTAAGGAAGTCCTGTTTCACGTTGTTTCTTGAATGCCTCTGTATACCAAACAAATTCATCGATGAATCGTTTGGTTGAAGATTCAGTTCTTTCATTTTTAGGGGTTAAATCATCACCAAATAAACTGCCTATCAAAGGAAAAGGCAAAATTGACGAAATAGAAGGCATTCCAAGTTCGCCAAGTACTGAGCGCAGATGTTCTGCCGCCCTTACTCCGCCGAAAGAACCTACAGAATATGAGGCGATAGCAGAAGGCTTAAAATAATATTCCCGCTGAAAATGGTCTAAAGTGTTTTTTAATGCAGGCGGAATACTATGATTGTATTCCCCGGTTACAACCAGAAAACCATCAGAATCTTTGAAATAATCCGAAATGATCTGCATGGCTTCAGGAGCCTTACCGGGGGCAAACTCTTTGAACATTTTATCCAATAAGGGAAGCTTATATTCCAGAGGATCGATAAAATGAACAGTGATATCACGTTCAAGCAATTTCTTTTCCAGATATTTTGCAGCCAAAATTCCCTGCCGATCGGTCCGGACTGAACCATAAATTATGCTGATTGTAAGTTTCATATCTTATTCGACTTTTATATTATTCTGATTGGTCGTAGAAAATGAAAAACCTGACATCTGTTTTATGCAAGTTTCCATTTTTAATGCTGAACTACTAATTTGCCTTTTAATTTAGCAGGTTTACCCGTTTTAGATATAGTAAAGATATAAATTCCTGATTGAAGATTGGTTGCATCAAAATCAAAACAGTCGTCATTTGTATATGAAGAAGAAACGAATGAACCACTTTGGTTGTATAACATCAGCTGGTGGTTTTCGAAGTTTTTATTTTTAAAATAAATCTTTGCTGAGTAAGTGACAGGGTTTGGACGAACCTGATACTCTTTATCCTGAAGGTCTATTATTTCGAGAGAAACTACTTTTGAAAAGCCATTGTTACCCAGTTCAAGACGGTAGTGGTTCACCTGGTTTTTCACAGGACTTTCGTCAATAAAATCGTATGGCTTTGGTGCAGATGAACTTCCACATACTCCCGGGATTTCTCCGATTTGTGTATAAGATAAGTTATCCGTCGATCGAAATATTTTGGTTCCATCGCAGGTGCTTCCTGATGTTATGACCCAACGTAGAAATATTTTACCATCGTTTTCAACGGCTGTAAAATTGTCAAGAATGGTTGTTTCCTGCGCAAGCAGACGGGTTCCGGCAAGCAAAACCAGTAAGAAGATTGGAAATTTCATTCCTCTTTTGGTGGCACCCGGATAAATACTTTTTGAGGATGTGTTTTCCATTGTAAGAACTTGTTAAGTATTAAAACATTATTGGTGCGGAATAGGTTCATTTATAATACAATTGTGGTACTTAATGTTATTCGTCGCCAAAATCTTAATTACTGACAAAGAAATCTTAATAATTTTCAAAAAATAGTTCCTGAGGAAAAATAAAACACCGGCAAAAGTGTTTAGCGCACTGATGTCCGTGAAAGCTTTGATAATATTTTTCAAAACGGAATTGCCCCTGTAGTTTTTTAACAATCACAATTATAATGCATGAAAAAAGGGTATAAGATTTTTGTTGATATCAAATTAAATTGAAGTTAAATCAATTATTTTGATGTGCTGTCTAATTTATCAGATATTCTTTTGCCTGGTTAGAATCGGGAACTTTAAAGTATGCCCGGTTATAAAGTTCTGTAGCATATGTCTCGAACCATTCCAAAAGTTGTTTGTTATTCATGATAACCTATGTAATTCAGCGATAAAACATATAAACAAAATTTAACTTTATAACCAATTAGAGTTGTAATTTCAGAACGCTGAACCTTTTTATCTACATTTGATGAAAGTATTTAGCCGTTTCAATTGACCAAAATAATAAAATTATGAAACTGAAATATTATTTCCTTATAGTGATGCCAATGATGCTGGTGTCGTGCCGTTCAACTCAAATAGCCACAGCTCCTGCTGTTAATCCAAACGATAAACTGGTGATGGCTGTTGCATGGTTTCAGAATTCAGCTGAAATGACGGCTCTTTATTACCAGGGCTTCAATATTGCACAACTGCGACTGGATGAAGCTGTTGCCTCAAATCAAGCCGCTAAACCTCTTGCAGTTGTAGTTGATATTGATGAAACCATGCTCGATAACAGCCCTTTCGAAACTGCCGTCATTAATTCGACGGATAACCTTTCGGGCTGGTATGGCTGGACGCATGAAGCGCGTGCTAAAGCATTGCCTGGCGCACTGGAGTTTGCCAACTATACAAAAAGTAAAAATGTTGAAGTGTTTTATATCACTAACCGTGATGATAACGAACATGCAGTTACGGTTCAGAACCTGGTGAATGAAAAATTCCCTTTCGCTGTGGCTGATCATGTACTTACAAAAAGCGATTTGTCATACAGCAGCGGTAATACCAGTTCAAAAGTCGGGCGACGGGCTAAAGTTTCCGAAACACATGAAATTATTCTTCTGATTGGCGATAACCTTAACGATTTTGACGGTGTTTTCGAAGATAGAAGCATCAATAACGGTAAAGCTTCAGTAGTTGAAAACCGCGCACAATTCGGTAAAAAATTTATTGTACTTCCTAACCCTATGTATGGTGCATGGGAAAAACCTTTATACGACTACCGCGATGGGCTGAATGATGATGAGAAGTTGAAACTGATCAAGAATAAACTTGTGAAATAGTTGTGTGAACCCGAAATTTCGGATACTTTCAAAATCCTTGGATCCGGATAATATTTATGGTTGGAAATCTTCTTCTTTTGCTTTTCCAGCCATAACGGTATTAATTAGAGAGTTCAAGCTTCCAGTCACCGGGCTCATAAATTTCGAATTCGAATTCTACCTGGTAAAAAACAGTTTGAAGTTTATTTGTGGTTTTGTAGCTGATCCTGATACTTACCGGGAAATTAATAAAATCATATCCGACCGATTCGCCGACTTTGGTTTCGCTGCCGCTGCTGGCTGTCATCAGTAAGTTCGAAATTTGCCTGTTCCTTACGCCGTTTTGAGTTATATCAATAAGTACCCTGTTTTGGGGAGTAATATTTTTCTTAAAGTTATACCGATCTACACCTGATTTATAACTTACATAAGGATTTTTAGGCTTCGGTCCTTTATATTCATCCTTTTCCCAAATGCCATCCTGAATACTGTCGTTCTCATTAACTTTCATCACATATCTGCCGACTCCGTTTCGCTCACCGTCGGCCCATTCACCATTGTATGTATTTCCATTGGCCCATGTGTATTTTGTATGGGAATTTGAAGCCTAAAATCCAATATGAGAGAGTTTTAAAATTGATTTGGGGCAAAAAATATGTTAACGATTACTAATTGCCACATTAACGATATCAGCTCAGATTGTTTGATATTCAGATACTCAATGAATTATTTTTTTGTGCATTGGCGGGAATAAAAAAACTGCCGGAATATTGTAAGCAAAACCAAAAAAAATGTTTTAAATAAATGAGTGAACCAATTTAGTATTCGATCGTTTAATATTTACTTAAAATAATTAAACATACA
>JBBSDC010000053.1:0-22938 GCA_038249705.1 Bacteroidales bacterium
AACGTGGATATCCGTTACGTACTTTTTGTGATTGAAAAATATGCAGGTGCCAGTAACCTGATAAAAGAACTGCAGATCGTTGAATAAGCAGATTATTAATTGTTAGTTGAAAAAGGGGTCCTGATGAAGGATCCCTTTTTTTATGCTTAAATGGAAGTGTAAAGTGAACACAATATGGATAAATCAGGTTTATCAGGAAACGTAACAATACTATGGCAATACCTGCTAATACAATTGATGAGGTTCTATCCGAGCTCGACCTGATAATAGATAATACTGTAGCTACCAATAATAGCCTCTGTATTTTTGCCTATGTTTACCGCCGAACAACAGCACAGATAAAGCAAGCTATACTCGAAAATCAATTCGAGGATAACAAAAGGATGGAATTGCTGGATGTAAAATTCGCTAATCTTTACTTAACGGCTTATCAGCAATATACTTCCGGATTGCCTTGTTCGTCCGCGTGGATGGTTGCATTTAATGCTAAAAACGATAGCATTACTATCATGCAACACCTTATGCTTGGAATGAATGCACACATAAACCTCGACCTGGGAATTGCAGCAGCCACTATAGCAACCGGTGACAAACTCCAATTCCTAAAAAATGACTTTATGAAAGTAAACCAAATTCTGAACCAACTGGTAAATGAAATGCAGAGCCGGGTTTCGAAAGTTTCAAGGCTTATGTTTCTGATAGATCTGGCTGGGAAAAACACAGATGAACTGATTGTGAATTTCAGTATGGTAAAATCCCGTGAGCAATCGTGGAACCTGGCTAATGTACTCGCTATATTACCTGATCATGGCCAAAAACCGGTTATTCACCTGGCTGACGAAACTATAACAGCTCTGGCATCTGTTATCAAAAATCCACCTGGCAAGTTCCTGAAAATGATCTTAAAGATTGTTGCTTATTTCGAGGAGAAAAATGTGAAAACCATTATCATGAAACTCCGTGAAGTTTAGCATTATTTGAATTTTCGAAATTTTGGTACTGCCTTGCCGAAAGAATGTACGCGATTATTCAATCATCAGCTATCTTTGCAAATATGTTTAGGAATCGGTAATCAATAATTTTCATGACAGAGCAAAAGAACAATCCATTACACGGAATTAGTCTTGAGATAATTCTAACACGACTTGTCGATCATTTTGGCTGGGAAATTCTGGGTAAACTTATTAAGATAAACTGCTTTATCGAAAATCCGAGTGTACAGTCGAGCCTCAAATTTTTACGCAAAACGCCCTGGGCAAGACAGAAAGTTGAAGAACTTTATCTTAAAATTCATTCACTTCAAGATCAAAGTGCAGGATAAAGTGCTGATTTTTCATTTTATGATTTCTAAATTTTAAGTCGGATTTCAAAATTGGTGCTATTTTCAGAGGGTATTTATAGATTGAATTTAAGGTTAAGTTACCGGATTTTAAATCCGGAACTCCATCCAGCGGGATTGCAAATCCCGCTGAGCGAACCTGCTTAGCAATCCCGCTGAACTATCCCGCTTAGCAATCCCGCTGAACGATCCCTATTACTTTCAGGCTTAAGCAAATAGCAAAAAAAATCCCTCTCTCTTTAAGTAAGGGATTTTTTATTTCTTCGCGAACAGGAGTAAACTACATCTGTGTCAGTAATTTAGCTTTCTCAACAATTACTTCGTAATAGTAACCTGCTCCAAAATCTTTTTTTACAGCAACAACTCCTTCAAAAGTAACAACATCGCCTACTTTGGTAACATCGTCGGTTGTAATAGCCATGTCGAACGATCCTTCGCTGTTTGTGCCATCCTGAATATGAACCCAGTTTGTTTTCATAATATCAGGGCTGTATTTTACAACTTCGCCCCTTATTTTTACGGTTTTTCCAGCGTACGAATCTTTATTGGCATATAGTTCGGCAATGCTTATTCCACCTTTAGCAGGATCCACTTTTATTCCGGGTTTTGGTTCAGCAGCTTGTTTGCCTTTCATCGAATCGGCCATGGTAATTTTGGCAACAATGGGCTGATCGCTGAATTTATCAACAAATGTAATGGCAGGGAATGTGCGTTTCAACTCTTTACTTACGAAATTATTCATCTCAATGCCTTGTTCATAATAGTAGGTTTTACCCTCTTCTACTTCTGCTTTGCTAATAGCAATCCAGTTTTCCTGACCTTTTTCCGAAACTAACAGGTATGTATAATTGCTGGATTGAATTACCTCTTCTACCTTAACCTTACGCACATTCGGAGCCAGGTTTTCGTCAACAGTTTTGTTGGAATTGCACGAAGCCGCTATCAGGGCTATGCCAGCAAAAAAGGCAAACATTTTCAAATGAAATTTCATAGTATGGGTTGTGTTAGATGATTGTTGCTGATTTATTGTTTTCAGAATGCAAATGTATTCATAAAAGTGTATATAAATATATATTTTGCGGATATGACCCTGAAAAATCCATAATATTTTTTTAATAGCTTAAATTACCGATTCCTTGCGTAATTGAGCTAAGTTTGCAGTTCTTAAAAAGCTTGAATTTATGGATTGGATTTACGATTTGTTTACCAAGGAATCAGTAGCCCAAACAATTATCATCTACAGTTTTGTTATTGCAATAGGTGTTGTTTTAGGGAAAGTCAAAGTTTTAAATATCTCACTGGGAATTACTTTCGTATTGTTTACCGGTATTGCTGTGGGGCATGTTGGGTTTGCCATTAATCACCAGGTACTTGATTTTGCCAAAGATTTCGGATTGATACTATTTGTTTTTGCGGTCGGGCTTCAGGTTGGTCCCGGTTTTTTCTCTTCCTTCCGCAAAGGTGGAATTACACTAAACCTCCTGGCAGCGGCAATTGTCATATTAGGAGCTGCTATAGCGGTTATTCTGCATTTTGTTACCGGTACTTCCATGCCTGTGATGGTTGGTATTTTGTCGGGTGCTGTTACCAATACTCCCGGACTTGGCGCTGCCCAGCAGGCTCTCAACGAAGTAACCTCCGGCACTGTGGCTTCCGGAATTCCTGATATTAGTTTGGGATATGCCGTTGCGTATCCCTTTGGTGTACTTGGTATTATCATTACAATGCTTGCCATACGAAAACTTACCCGAACAAATATAACTCAGGAACTTATAAAATATAATGAACTTCAGAATCCTGAAGAAACATTGCCCGAAAAAATAAGTATACTTATTGCAAATCCGGAAATTGACGGAAAAAAAGTAGAGGAGCTAAAGGAATTGCTTGTTCACGATACGGTGATTTCACGTATTTATCATGCAGGCGAAGTTAATGGTGCTAACTCTGCATCGGTATTGCATACCGGTGATATAGTACTTTTTGTTGCTCAAAAAGGTGAAATAGACAACCTGATCAATCAATTCGGTAAAAAAAGTGAAATCGACCTCGCCACACAGCCGGGTAAACTTATGTCGAAACAGGTATTGGTTACACATATTTCGGCTTCGGGCAAATCACTCGAATCGTTGAATTTGCGGGTGCGCTTCGGAATAAATATTACCCGGATTTACAGGGCTGGTATTGAGTTGGTTGCTTCGCCGAAATTAAAACTTCAGATTGGTGATAAAATTACAATTGTAGGTGAGGAAAGCGCAATCGAAAACGTGGGCATGTTATTGGGTAACTCTATCAAACGTTTAAATGAACCCAATCTATTCCCTATTTTTATAGGCATTTTACTTGGTGTTTTGTTTGGCAGCATTCCGATTGTTATACCCGGAATTCCTACACCTATAAAACTCGGAATGGCCGGTGGCCCGCTGATTGTTGCAATTTTATTGAGCAAATTCGGTTACAAAATATCTTTGGCATCTTACACAACACCAAGTGCAAATCTTATGCTGCGCGAAGTTGGCATTGTACTTTTTCTGGCCAGTGTCGGCATTAAAGCCGGCGAACGGTTTATCCCTACTCTGGTATCGGGCGATGGGTTTATCTGGATGGGCTATGGAGCCATCATTACATTGGTGCCGCTTATTATCGTAGGACTATTTTCGAAACTGGTATTAAAAAACAGTTTCTTTGAAGTAAGCGGTTTACTTTCAGGCAGTATGACTGACCCGCCTGCACTGGCTTTTGCCAATTCAATTTCGCAATGTGAAGCACCTGCTGTTGCTTATGCTACTATTTATCCACTTGTGATGTTTCTGAGGATTGTATCGGCACAGTTGCTTGTTATGCTTTTTGCCTGAACCTGATTACAAATTCAGGAATAAAGATTAAATACAGTACTTGACGCACTCCTGTGCGATAGACCATCCTGTTTAACTATTTTAAATAAGGGGCAGATGTAATCAGCTTAATCGCAAAAAACTTTCTAACTTTTTCGTCTTCAACAAAGGCATTGCCAATAATATAATCAATTCAATCCATTTTCAAAAACAAAAAAGTATGAGAAACTTCACCTGGGTTAAACGTATTTTCTTTATAGTTTTTGCTGTAGCCGGTATTGCAATTCTGACCGGTTGTTCCAATATGGAAGTTGTAACTCCATGTCTTACAGGCCACACCTATGGTTTTCTTGGCGGATTACTGCACGGATTTATAGCGCCTTTCGACCTGATTGCCATGTTGTTCCGCGATGATATTACAGTGTATGCACCTAATAATAACGGAGCCTGGTATGCTTTCGGTTTCCTGCTGGGTAGCGGTGGCTGGGGTTTCTTTGGCGGTAACAGGAGTTCGAGGAAAAGGGGTTAACAAGGATTTCGGATCTGCGATTTCGGATTGACGATTTTAGATTTCAATCCGCAATCCGCAATCCGCAATTCCCTAAGGTTCAATCGACAACACCGAACTTCGACAGCCAATTATTGGCATTTATGTAATCAGCTAATTGTCAGAGGTTTAAAATAATAAATTTTTCAATTTGAGTAGCGCATTAATTTAGATATCCATTGATATTTAAACAGATACAAGGTTCATGCTCATTTAGGGTGACACATTGTCGAAGTCAGGAGGATTTTGGATTTGCGATTTTCGGATTGACGATTTTAGATTTCAATCCGCAATCCGCAATCCGCAATTCGAATTCCGCAATTCCCTAAGGTTCAATCGACAACACCGAACTTCGACAGCCAATTATTGGTATTTATGTAATCAGCTAATTGTCAGGGGTTTAAAATAATAAATTTTTCAATTTGAGTAGCGCATTAATTTATATATCCATTGATATTTAAACAGATACAAGGTTCATGCTCATTTAGGGTGACACATTGTCGAAGTCAGGAGGATTTTGGATTTGCGATTTCGGATTGACGATTTTAGATTTCAATCCGCAATCCGCAATTCGAATTCCGCAATTCCCTAAGGTTCAATCCACAATATTGAATTGCCTGTCCCAAATTCATTTTCTTCCCATAGTTCATTGGTAGGATCAATCATCCAGCGGCCATCAACGATTAATTTGTATGTGTATTTGCCTGGTTTTAGATAAACAGGAAATACCCAGATATCATTTTGTTTGTACATCCGGTAACTGTCTTCGCTCCAGCCATTAAAACTTCCTGTTACAATCACCGTTTTGGCATCGCCGAACTTTGTCAGCAAAAAGGAATAATTTGGTTTAAAGGTAACGCACGAATTCATGAAATCGCCTGAGCCGGAAGTAAGCGGATTTGCAGGATCGGTGATCCATTTACCGTCAACAATAAATTTGTATTCGTAATTTCCGGCATCGAGCACATATGGCAGTTCCCAGCCTTCAGCGGTTTTATTCATCACCAGTTCATTGTGGCTCCAGGCATTAAAACTTCCTGAAAGAATTACTTTTTCAGCCAGAAGATGCCCATTAAGCTTAAAAATCAATGTGTCGCCAATGCCCATGAATGAGTTCATGTTGCCGTAAGCATCCATTCTGATGTCACTGTTATCAGGATCAGTCATCCATCTGCCGTCAACAATAAATTTGTAGGCATGTGTGCCATTACTGAGGTAAATGGGCAGGCTCCAGCCACCGGCAAACGTTTTCATGCGAAGTTCTTTCTTATGCCATCCGTTAAAACTTCCGGTTACATATACCTTTCGGGCATCAGTAAACCCTTTTAATCGGAATTCGTGATTGTAACAGAACAAAATTGAATTATATCCATTTTCACCATCGGGTTCTTTCAACAAATTTTCATGATCATGAATCCAACGGCCATCAATTATGTATTTGTATAAATAGCGCTCCGGTTTCAGTTTTAAACTTATTTCCCATCCGAAGCCTGTTTTGTTCATCGGGTGCTGTGTGGTACTCCAGTTATTGAACGTTCCCGAAAGAAATACCAGCCTTTTGTTCTGATTTCCCGGAAGGAAAAACCGGGTCATGCTGTCAATTTGTTGCCTGGTTGGTTCAACTTCAAATTTGTTTACGCCATATTTTTTGGGAGTGGATTGTACAGATGTGATTATAAGTGGATTAAGCAAGTTGTCGTCAACAAGCAAAACATCATTTGGGTTGTAATCGTTCTGTGTTAACAAGGGTTTTGACAGTTCAACTATATTTTCATCAATGCGGGTAATATCCCAGGTTATGCTGTCGGCTGTTACCGATGAGATTCCTGCAAAAGCCTGAGCAACTACAGAACTGTCGAGGCTGAAGAGTGCAATGGTTTCTTTCTTTGTTTTATCCGACCAACGTTTATCGAGTTGAAAATAAATGCGGTTGTTGTTGATATAACATACGTTATCAGTATTTTGCTGGGCTACACTATAAAAGGAAGGAGCTGCAAAAGCAATTAACAGGAAAATAATAAATCTGATTTTCATTTTTTATCTCCTTTCCATATGCTGAAACTGAATTCGTTTTTACCAAAATTAAAGCAAAAGACACCTTTTTGCCAGAAATCGTAGCCCAGCATTCCGTCAATCGAACAGCCGTATGCTTCGCTCATGGCATCGAGGTTTGTAATAATGGTTTCCATGCTGCCGAACTGGTGACTGCCCAATTCGAATTCATTCATGGTACCAGATAATACTTCAACAGACTGTGAACTGGCTCCGCTCATATTGGATCGACGGTTGATCTGGATTGTATTCAGCACTTTTTTCGAAACACTGCTGCTGATCACATTGGTTTCGGCTCCTGTATCGAGGCAAAAATTGAGGGTTTTATCCCCGATTTTTCCCTTTACCAGTAAAATGTTATTGCGTTGTTCTATTTTTTGAAAATAGTCGAATTTCATTTCAGGGGTTTTTTGGCTGAGCAGGTTACCCTGCTTATCAATCCGGGTGAGTTGCAATTCATTGTTATTAGCATCGAAAACAACTTCGAAGTTATTTATCATGTTAATGCCAAAAAGTCCGAGTATTTTAACTCCCCGCCGGTTTTCGATATGCCCGAGGTCGGCTAAATCGGCAGCAACATCTTCGTAATAAATGTCCGAAATGTCTATTCGTTTAACTATAATCCTGAGCACTTTATCAAATGAACCCGTTATTCCGCTTCCGCCGGATTTGATGGTGCTGGCATATTTTCTGAAATAAGTTCTGTTTAACACCAGACCGGAAGCACCTGTATCAAAAATCAAGTTCCCTGTTTGGCCGTCAATCCTGACTTCAATTAAAAACAAGCGACCAGCGCGTTTGAGCGGTATGGTTATCGACTGGAAATCGCCTAAGGGTTCATCACTTTTATTTAGAATTACAGATATATAATCTTTGGCAGGAAACTTTCGGAGAATGCCACCGGGATCAATATCCGCAAAGCTTTGCAAACTGTTACAAATCAACACTGTAAACAGAATGCCTATTTTAATACTATGCCCTGCGACCGAGCAAAAATTCATATTGAAAAGTTTGTACGAAATTAATCAATAGTTCGTGAGGTTGAGCATAAAAATGGGAAAGGCACAATGTTTTTCAGTATGCCTTTTCGGAATTTTTTTAAACCTGTCAGGTAATTGATATATCGCTTACTTTTTAGGAAGCAGCGTCATTATTTCCTTATTGCCATCCAGCAGGATTAGTTTGTCCCCATCTAATTTCATCATTTCCACCTGTTTAAGGGCATCGAGGAACAGTGCTTCGCCATTGCCCTGGCAAGCCATACGGGTAATTGCTCCCGGATCGAGTTTCAGGCAGGCTTTTTTTAGCTTATAATTTCCTGCCATATTATTACAGCTGGTTGACCCGGAAAGTTTTCCTTTGCCAGCGAAAATTAAAAATGGCATTCCCGTGCGAAATTCGCTCATGTCGGGTGCGTTTCCATTCAGGGTGCTGAGTTCCCATGGTTGAGCTGTAAGTTTATTTTTGTTGGCCATTTTGCAGGTACTTCCGCATGAGGTAACAAATACTATCAGCAATGCAGCAATAGTAAACAGAAATAATTGTTTTTTCATTTTTATACAAATTAGTTTTTTGAATTGGTAAGGTATAAGTTCAAAGTGTTCTAAGTAAACATTTATTGTCCAATAAGCCGTTCTTGCTTTAATTGAGTTTGAAAATTGATTTTTTGCATGATTCTTTAAAGGGTGAACCGGTTTTTCCCTTTTTGTGAGAATTATATTCAAATGTAAGACATGTTTTTCAAATACCTTCTGTAAAAATCATTTAATTTTCAATTTGTCCGTCTGAATCTCTTTCCATCTTTATGAAATTTGTCGACAGGCTTACGATTTTAAGCAGGGATACCCCAACTTATAAAAATGCCGGCGTAACAGCCGTTTAACCCAACCCAGTTTTATTTTTACGAATGTATAATCAGTATAAATCAATGTTTTGGCTTTTACATCACCTTTTAATAATTGATTTGAGTTTAAGATGAATGCGAAAAAAACCAGGCTTCATTTCCAATTAGTATAATTAATCGAAACAGAAGCCTGATTATAACAAAAGTAAAGATTACCCTGTTTTAAGTTTTAAAAGTCAAATGTAATTCCCTGAGCAAGTGCGGTTTGTCCGCTGAAGTTTATTGTATTTGTTTGTCGGCGCATATATGCTTTCCAGGCATCAGATCCTGATTCGCGACCACCTCCGGTATCCTTTTCTCCACCGAAAGCGCCACCAATTTCGGCACCTGAGGTCCCAAGATTAACGTTTGCAATACCACAGTCCGATCCGGTTTCGGATAAAAATTTTTCTGATTCAATCAGATTCCCGGTAAAGATGCATGACGATAGCCCTTGAGGAACTGCATTATTCAGCTCAATTGCTTCTTCTATAGTTTTGTATTTAATAAGATAAACAATAGGTGCAAAGGTTTCTTCCTGAACCTTGTTAAAATGGTTTTCAGCCTCCACTATTGCCGGAACTACATAATTGCCGGACATAAAATTTCCACCGCTCAGTATCTGTCCGCCGAAAAGGATTTTACCACCTTCGTGCTGAACTTCAACAAGTGCATTTTTAAAATTTTGTACCGCATATTCATCTACTAATGGGCCGATAAGAGTATTTTTCTCCAATGGATTTCCAATACGATTAGTAATACTTTTATAAGCTGCCAATAGTCTTTCCTTTACTTCGTCGTACACATTTTCCTGAACAATCAAACGCCTGGTCGAAGTGCATCTTTGTCCGCAAGTACCAACCGCGCCGAACACAACAGATTGCAATGTCATATCGAGATCAGCATATTCGGAAATAATAACAGCATTGTTTCCTCCCAACTCCAGTATTGTTTTTCCCAGGCGCGTGCCTACTATAGAAGCTACTTTTTTGCCCACAGCCGTCGATCCGGTTACCGAAATAAGAGGGATCCTTCTGTCGGCAGCAAAATTATCGCCTAAAACATTTGATTTAGCAATAATAAGGTTGAATACACCTTCCGGAACACCGCAGGCAACCAAAGTTTTGGAAATTATTTTTTGCACTGCTATTGCGCATAGCGGTGTTTTAGAACTTGGTTTCCAAATAACCACATCACCGGCAATGGCTGCCAGCATTGAGTTCCATCCCCAAACAGCAACAGGGAAATTAAAGGAAGTTATTATGCCAACTATTCCTATCGGATGATATTGATCGTACATCCGGTGAAACTGCCTTTCGGAATGCATGGTTGCCCCATTGAGCAATCGCGACTGACCAACTGCAAATTCGCATATATCAATCATTTCCTGTACTTCGCCAAGTCCTTCTTCGTAAATTTTACCCATTTCGAGCGAAATCAGGTAACCAAGATCTTCTTTATGATGTCGTAAAGCCTCACCTATAAGTCTTACAACTTCACCGCGTTTCGGTGCAGGTATAATTCGCCATGCACGATAAGCTTGTTGTGCTTTTCTAAGTATTTGCTCATAATCATCAAGAGTAGCATTGGTTACTTTAGCTATCAGCGAACCATCAGCAGGCGAATACGATGCGGTTTCGCCGCCGGTGGTTTTTATCCATTCGTTTCCGGTAGAAGCTCCGTTGTTCAATGCTTCAATACCAAGATTGTTTAATACAAGTTTCATTTTACATTCTATTGTTAAATTATTAATCTATCATATATGGGTAGCGATATTCAGTCGCCGGGAGAAAAGTTTCCTTTATGGTACGCGGGCTGATCCAGCGGATGAGATTAAATTCGCCACCAGCTTTGTCATTGGTTCCCGAAGCTCGTGATCCGCCGAAAGGCTGAAGTCCTACAATTGCGCCGGTTGGTTTATCGTTTATATAAAAATTGCCGGCTGCATAACGCAATTGCTCACACATAGCTGATGCTGCAACCCTGTCGCGGGCAAAAACAGCACCCGTTAAACCGTATGGAGATGTTGTATTGCATAAATCAATTGTCTCCTGCACTTTGTCGTCATCGTAAACAAAAACGGTAAGTACCGGCCCGAAAATTTCTTCTTCCATTGTTCTGAATTTTGGATTGGTAGTAACAATGATTGTTGGTTCAATGAAATATCCAACTGTTTTATTCCCAATACCACCGGCAATTATATCCGCTTCATCCGAATGGATTGCATATTGAATAAAGCCCATGATGTTATTAAATGAGTTTTCGTCAATTACGGCATTTACAAAATTCATAGGATCAGTTACATCACCCATTTTTGCATCCGAACTTATTTTAATCAGTTCATTTTTCACCGCCGGCCAAAGTAATTGCGGCACATACATGCGCGAAACAGCCGAGCATTTCTGACCCTGGTATTCAAATGCGCCCCTGAAAGCATTTACAGCTACTTCAGGAGCTGAAGCGGAAGGATGAACAAACAAAAAGTTTTTGCCACCGGTTTCGCCAATTAGTCGCGGATACGACTTATATTGTGGTAGTTGTGTGGCAACATCATTCCATAGGGTGTTAAAAGTGTTGTTCGAACCAGTAAAATGGATTCCTGCAAGATCAGGCGATTTCAAAACTTCTTTTCCAATCAAAGCACCACTTCCAGGAACAAAATTGATAACGCCATCGGGTAATCCGGCCTCCTGAAAAATTTTCATCAGGTAATAATTGGAAAGCAAAGATGTAGTAGCCGGTTTCCAAACGGTAGTATTGCCCATCATTACAGGAGCCATATTCAGATTGGAAGCTATTGATGTAAAATTAAACGGGCTCACAGTAAACACAAAGCCTTCCAACGGACGAAACTCCATTTTGTTCAACTGGTTGAAGGCCGACTGAGGCTGCATTCCATAAATTCGTGAAGCAAAATAAGCGTTAAATTTCAGAAAATCAATTGTTTCGCATACTACGTCTATTTCTGCCTGGAAAACATTTTTGCTTTGTCCAAGCATAGTTGCTGCATTCATCAGCTGCCTGTACTTACCAGCAATCAATTCCGCTGCTTTTAATAAAATGGAGGCTCTTACGGTCCAGGAAAGATCAGACCATATTTTATGTGCCGCAAGTGCCGATTTTATAGCCATAGCCACTTCTTTTTCCGAGGCTTTGGAATAAGTAGCCAGTATATGCGAGTGTTTATGCGGCATTCGGACTTGCCCGGTTTGTTGGGTTCGTACCTCTTTCCCTCCAATAATTAACGGAATATCAATGGGCTCGCGGAGTTGATTTTCCAACTCATGTTCCAGAAGTATCCATTCGGGGCTTCCCTTTTTATATTCGAGAATTGCTTCGTTTTGAGGGAGAGGGAAATTGTAAATTGCGTTGTTCATGTGTAAAAAAGTTTACTATTTAGCGAGTTGCAAAATAATGCAATTCGGTGTGCAAAAGTATCAATTTATTGATATATTCAAATTAAAAAGGAGATTTGTTTTTTATTTAGGGTCTGCTGAAAAACTCCGAAGGAATTTAATTTTAATAACCTCCGGTGCAACCGGAGGTTATTGTCGTGCAGCAGATCAACCCCGAAGTGGGTTGAATATCTTTATTGCGCTGATATTGCACCCCTTCATGGTTCTGGCTTTTGTGTTTTTTATTATCCACCAGTTTCACTTGTGGTTAATAAAATTAAATCCCTTCAGGATATAAATCTAATTCAGCATAAGGCGCTAAGGATTTTACAAAGCAGTAAAAAAAAGCTTGCACCTGATTCCGTAAATAAATTGCTATCTGGTTGTATGTCGGTCATTTATGTGTTTTTCACCCTATTTAATCTGTAGCTTCAGCTCATTAAGTATTTTTTCGAAACCCAGCTGTATAA
Organism: Bacteroidales bacterium; assembly: GCA_038249705.1. GTDB lineage: Bacteria > Bacteroidota > Bacteroidia > Bacteroidales > UBA4417 > UBA4417. The sequence continues at coordinate 12,517 of JBBSDC010000053.1, forward strand.
TCTGGTCATATTCTGAATGAAATTTTTCAAAAGCCTGAATAAGTATTTTGCCTTCTGTTGTCAATACAGTACTGCCTCCATCAGCTCCTCCACGCGTAGGTTTTATCAGCGGGAATCCTAATTCACGTTCTATTTTACGTAGGTTATCCCAGGTTTTACGGTAGGTGAGATTTAGTTTTTTCATAGCATCGTTCAGGGAGCCGGTTTCATCAATTGCCCTGAGCAGTTCACATTTTTTATCGCCTAAAATTCCATCCCGGTCCGAGGTTTCGAGCCAGATTTTATAATTAAGTCTGAGGTTATCAAGTCGGGAATTCATCTTCGTGCTTTTTAATTTTGCTTTGTTTACAAAGATAGAAGTATAAACATTATGTGTAAAGTTTTCGTATATGCCGAAATTTCATAACCTGATTAATGATGTTTAAAACCATTTTTTAGATTGCATTAAACTAAATTAAAAATGATTTGTTCTATTTGGGATAATTCTAAATAATATTCAGCCTTGAAATAGCCATGAGATAGTTTTCACACCTAACTAAAATGATATTACGGCTTATTCCCACTGACCTAATTAATAATACTCAAAAAATACACAGATGAAAAGATTGTTACTCTATTCGATTGGAATGTGCCTGGTTCTGGCCATTTCTCCCTTCGGGCATACATTTGCAACAAAGCACATAATTAATGTCCAAAATAATTTTTTTAGTCCATCCAGTATTACAAATGTTGCTGTAGGCGATACTATGCGATGGGTTTGGGTTTCGGGTGTTCATACTACAACATCAACAACTATTCCTGCAGGTGCTGCCACCTGGGACAGCCCTATGACAAGTACAAATACAGTTTTTGAATACAAGGTAACTGTAGCCGGAACTTACAATTATAAATGTACGCCTCATGCCGCAATGGGTATGATAGGTTCCTTTGTAGCATCAGCACCAACAGCTACACTCTCAGTATCGCCAGCCAACCAGAATGTTCCCGCAAGTGCCGGATCGACAAATTTCGCAGTTACGTCCAATTCAAGCTGGTCAGCTGTAAGCAATACAGCGTGGTGCACTGTTACTGCTTCAGGAAACGGAAATGGGACTATAACTGCTAATTTTGTAATCAATCCATCATTAAATCAGCGTGTTGCAACTATTACGGTTACTGTTGCAGGGTTACCTTCGCAAACTGTAACAGTAACGCAAGCCGGGGCTGTAGCAACACTGGTAGTTGGGCCGACAAACCAAAATGTAGGCAGCCAGGCAGGAACTACTTCGTTTAATGTTAATTCAAATACAAACTGGACAGTACAAAGTAGTGAACCCTGGTGTACAGTTGCATCTTCAGGAACCGGAAACGGGACTATAATTGCAAATTATTCGGCCAACCTGCAGGTTACTGAGCGAATAGCCACAATAACTGTAACTGTTGCCGGCCTTCCTTCGCAAATGGTAACTGTAACACAAGCAGGAGCTACAGCAACCCTTTTGGTTGATCCGCCGAACCAGAATGTTGTTTATCAGTCTGGTACAACTTCTTTTAATGTAACATCCAACTCTGACTGGACTGCTAATTCAGATAGCGATTGGTGTACTGCCACTCCTTCAGGAACTGGCAACGGGATTGTAACTGCAACTTTTACTGAAAACCCAGGTAATGCTGTTCGTGTTGCAACAATAACAATAAATGTTGATGGAATTGCTCCGCAGTTAGTTACTGTAACCCAGAATTTATCAAGTGTTTCGGTGAGCGAAATATCTGCAGGCACTTTCAGCATCTATCCGAATCCTACAAAAGGGAATTTTACTGTATCGAGTGGAGAATCTGGAGGTAGTAAAGTGGAAATTTCTGTTATTGATATATCAGGAAAAATCATTTACACCCAAAAGGAAAATAGTTCGGAAAACTATTCCTTTAACCTTGAAACTTTACCGCGAGGCGTTTATACCTTGCGTATAGTTTTTGTTAAAGGCATAAAAGAGAGCAAGCTAATCCTGATTAATTAACATGTAGGCATATGTACAGCAAATTATTTTTTACGGTGCAACAACATTTTCATTACAACCAACGGATCGTGCTTTCATTGCTTTAACGATGTACAAATCAAGTACATGCAACGGATTATGGCAGCGCAAACGGATCCATATAATTTTGCGATCCCGTTAATCAGGTGACTGGCATTTTAATGAGGTAAATAAGAACACAAGCTGATGATGGGAAAGCCGGAGTTTACCTCTGGGCAGTATAATTCATATTTATTCAAGGTTCTTTTTTAAGTAGTATTACTGAGCGAAATATTTCTTTACTTTGTAAAAAGCTCAAAAACAACCTGATATGTTAAATGCCTTTTTCTGGGGCTTCGTCGCAACATTCTCACTTTTAGTAGGTGGCTTGATCGGTATCCTGTTTAAGATCAGTAAACGACCGCTCGGGCTGATCATGGCTTTTGGCGCTGGTGTTTTATTTTCAGCAGTTGCCTACGAACTCGTTTATAAATCGTTAGAAACTTCAGCAAAAGGTGGTGTTTTCCTGTTTGGAATTCTTTCAGGTGCAGTCACTTTTTTTATGGTTGATCTGCTGATCAGTAAAATGGGTGCTTCGGGGCGAAAAAAAATTGCAGGCTCACACCCGGAGAATATGGCCTTACCAATAATACTGGCAACAATTCTCGACGGTATTCCCGAAACACTTGTTATCGGCATTAGTCTATTGACTGGAGGGAAAGTAGGCATCGGTATACTTGTTGCCGTTTTCATCTCCAATCTTCCTGAGGCCATAGCCGGAACTTCGGGTATGATGGCTGGTGCATGGAAAAAGAGCCGGATTTTATTGCTTTGGCTTTTTATTGCTGTGGTCTGCGCTTTTAGCTCTATGGCAGGATATGCTCTGTTCAAAAATGCAAGCCCTTCTGTAATTTCTTTTATTCAAACTTTTGCCGGGGGTGCAATCCTTGTGATGCTATCCAATACTATGATTCCCGAGGCTTACGAACATGGCGGAAAGCTGGCGGGTATTTTTACTGTTCTGGGTTTTACTATTGCTGTATTTGTTGGAGTACTTGAAGTTTTGGCTGTTTAAACAGGACTTGTTTAAAAGTGCATATCATTCAAATAATCAGCAAAATATACTGTTTAACTATTTGAATTGTGAATTTGTGACTTGCAATTTGAGACTTGCCCGTTGACTGGTTTTTAAACTACCGGCACCGGCTTCACCTTCCATACCTTTTCACAATAATCGCGGATAGAACGGTCGGATGAAAACTTGCCCATACGTGCCACATTAAGGATGGATTTACGCGTCCAGGCCTCCGTGTCAGCCCAAAGTTTGCTCACCTCTGACTGGCAATCCACGTAAGCCTGGTAATCCGCCAGCACAAGAAAAGGGTCATGCCACACCAAGTTGTCAACAAGCGGACTGAACAGTTTTGTGTCACCTGCAGCCAACTTACCTGATACAATGAAATCAAGCACCTCGCGAAGTACAGGATTTTGATCATAGATATCATGCGGATTGTAGCCCTTCGATTTCAGGTCCTGTACCTGGGCCGCGTCGAGTCCGAAGAGGAAGAAATTTTCGGCACCTACTTCTTCACGGATTTCAACATTGGCACCATCGAGCGTGCCGATGGTAAGTGCACCGTTCATCGAAAATTTCATATTGCCCGTGCCGCTTGCTTCCATTCCGGCAGTGGAAATCTGCTCCGACAGGTCGGCTGCCGGATAGATGTGCTGCGCGTTTTTTACATTGAAATCGGGAAAGAAAACCACCTTCAGCCGATCCTGAATATCCGGATCGTTGTTTACCAGGTCGGCAACTGATTTGATGAGTTTGATGATAAGCTTTGCCATAAAATATCCGGGCGCAGCTTTACCTCCGAAAATAAATGTTCGTGCAGGTATGTTGTCATCAGGATCGCGCTTAAGACGCAGATAAAGAGTAAGGATATGCAGTACATTCAAATGCTGCCGTTTATATTCGTGCATACGTTTAGCCTGGATATCAAAGAGCGATTCCGGATTTATGTTTACACCGGTGCGCTTTTCAATAAGTCCGGCGAGTTCGTGCTTTGCAGCTGATTTAACTTCACGCCACTGTTGTTGAAAACTCAATTCATTCACCATTGATTCCAGTGCCCGGAGTTTATCCAGGTCATGAAGCCAGATGTCACCAATTCGGCCGGTGATAAGTTGCTCCAGCCCCGGATTGCTTACGGCCATGAACCGTCGTGGGGTTACACCATTTGTAACATTGCAGAATTTCTCCGGCCAAAGTTCAGCGAAATCATACATCACAGTTTGCCTGAGCAGATCGGAATGCAAGCGGGCAACGCCATTAACGTGATGGCTGCCAACTGTTGCCAAATGGGCCATACGCACAAAGCGCCCACCACTTTCATCAATTATCGACATGCGTTCAAGCCTGGCGTTGTCGCCGGGAAATCTGGCACTGACTTCATCGAGGAGGTGATGGTTAATTTCATAAATAATTTCAAGGTGACGCGGAAGGAGTTTGCCGAAAATACCAACCGGCCATTTCTCCAGTGCTTCTGGTAGCAGCGTATGATTTGTGTAGGCAAAAGTTTTCCTTGTCACTTCCCAGGCTGCTGACCAGTCCATCTGATGCTCGTCCACCAGCAGTCGCATTAATTCAGCCACTGCTATGGATGGATGCGTATCATTAAGTTGAACGGCCCATTTTTCATGAAATTTATTAAGCGGACGTTTTAGCAATAAATGGTTGCGAATCATATCCTGAAGCGAACAGGTTACAAAAAAGAACTGTTGCTGCAGGCGGAGCGTTTTACCTTCTATAACTTCATCATTTGGATACAGTACTTTGGTTATATTTTCCGAACGCATTTTATCTTCAACTGCGCGATAGTAGTCTCCATGATTGAAAGCGGCGAAATCAAAAGACTCGACAGCCTCGGCTTTCCAGAGGCGGAGGTGATTGCTGGTACCCACACGGTAGCCAAGTATAGGAGTGTCGTATGCTACACCTTTCACTACAGTGCCAGGAATCCAGCGAAGCCGGAAATGGCCATTGTCGTCGGTCCAGGGCTCAGTGTAGCCGCCAAACTTAACATCATACGCAATTTCGGGCCTTACAATTTCCCATGGATTGCCGAAGCGCAGCCACTTATCAGTGATTTCAACCTGCCAGCCATCTCGCATAGCCTGATCGAAAATACCAAACTCATACCTTATACCATAACCGATCGCCGGCACTTCGAGTGAAGCAAGCGAATCGAGATAACAGGATGCAAGGCGACCCAAACCGCCATTCCCGAGGCCAGGTTCTTCTTCCTGTTCAGCGAGATCGTCAAGATTTATACCCAATTCCGACATAGCCTGACGGGTTGGTTCGACAATGCCGAGATTGAGAAGGTTATTCATCAGATGCGGACCCGGTAGAAACTCAGCTGATAAATAAGCTACCATACGTGTGTCGTGTTCGGCATAGGCTTCCATAGTTTGAACAGACTGTTTGAAAACGCGGTCGCGCACTGTCATGGCCAGTGCTGTGTAAGCATCGTTTCGTGTTGCAGCTGCCGGCAAACGACCCATGCCGCATAACAGGTTATCGAGGAACGACTGTTTTATATCACTTACTGTAATACCGGTGCGCACACCTTTTGCTGGTACTAGATTGCTTGACTGAATGCTAACTGTTTTATTTGCCTTTGACATAGTGAGATAGCTTAAAGGGATTTTGAAATTAGTTTAACAAATAAATAATTTTGGTTATTCAAATCGCTCCGGTTGCCCGGTAGCAGCAAGTACTGCGCCCCAAATGAAACCGTTTTTGTCAATTGACTTTTTCCTGCTTATGATCAATTCGATGGGAACGTGAATAAACTCATTATGAAGATATCCTATCACTAATCCGGTTTTGCCTGCCATTGCGGCATGAACGGCATGACGTGCAAACACATCGCAAAGAATGGAATCTTCGGCGTTGGCGGCACTGCTCCTCACCAGGTAGCTCGGATCGATATAGCGCATAACAACTGGAATTTTCTCATCTTTGAAATAAGCCTCTATTTGTTCGCGCATAAACAAGCCAATGTCCTGAATTTTAACATTTCCGGAAGCGTCGCGTTCATTTTTGCTTTGGGCAAGTAAATCCTGTCCGGCACCTTCGGCTACCACTACCAATGCGTGTGAGCGATTCATAATCCTATCTTTTAGTGCCGCAAGAAAACCGTTCGGGCCTTCAAGTTTAAACGGCACTTCCGGAATCAAAGTAAAATTTACATCCTGACTGGCAACGGTTGCACCTGCGGCAATAAACCCGGCATGACGACCCATTAGCTTCACTACTGCTATTCCGTTCTCCACGCTCTTAGCTTCAGTATGTGCCCGGTCGAGGACTTTGGCTGCTTCTTCAACGGCTGTCAGATAGCCGAAAGTACGCGAAACGAAGGCTACATCGTTGTCAATCGTTTTGGGAACTCCAATAATAGAGAGCGGGTAACCGCGTTTCTTCGCTTCCTTGATCAATTCATTTGCTCCACGTTGCGTTCCGTCGCCTCCAACAGTGAAGAGAATATTTACACCCAGCCGGATAAGGTTCTCCACGGCAATACCAATATCTACCGGTCCGCGTGAGGTTCCGAGTATTGTTCCGCCTTCCTGGTGAATATCATCAACAAACGCTTGGGTAAGCACAATTGGTTCTTTGCCAAGCACAGGATCCAAACCAATATATCCTCCACGAAAGCCAAGCACTTCTTTTACGCCATAGGCGAAATGCAGTTCGAGGAAAAGTGACCGGATAACATCATTCAGTCCAGGACAAAGCCCGCCGCAGGTAACAATGCCGGCACGGGTGTACTTGGGATCGAAGTAAAGTTTCCCACGGGGGCCGGCAAGTTCGAACAGCAGCCCTTCCGCTTTAGGTGCATGAACATCACGGATTATATGCTCAGGTACTCGCGAATCATTGTTTACATATCGTCCGATTGGTGACAAAAATAAGGGTTCACCAAGTGAAATGATATTCGTTTTTGGCATTTATCTAAAGTTTTAGTGATTATTGGTTAATCCAAACAAAGATACCTTTTAAAATCCTTTTTAATTGCTTATTTCAATGCGGGGATGTTTAAAGATGATAATTTGATTTAAAACTATGCTTGCATTATGGGTTCCGGTTTTTCATATCTTTATAGATAATTTAGAAGCACTGTTTTTACTCTTTAATTCAAAAGCCAGTAAATTACTTTCTGAAACATTTATTTGTACTCACAGCATTTACTGTTTCATTTTACTCTATCCTGTGTACCGGAAATTTTAATACGTATGGCGAATAAAGTAAGCGTATAGATTCCCGTAAATATAAAACCTATGCCTGAATACCGGTAAAGCATAAAACTAAATAGCCATAAGGTTTTAGTGTTTCAAGACGAATTGATTAATTTTAAGACTTTTTCGCACAACAATTTATCAGCAATTATGGAAACGGAATACAGTAGCAAAAAAAGAAAGCATCCGGTAAAAAAGGTCTTATTGTGGGTACTGGCCATTCTGATTGTAGTATCATCTGGTACTACTATTTATATTATGCGCAATTTCAACCAGATTCTGGCTGATGCCCTGATGAAGAGTTTTAATTCCAATGTTGTATCGGATGTTTACGAGTTAAAATTCGAAAAATTACGGGTAAATGTATTCTCAGGAAATGTTAAAGTATTGAATGTTACATTTCTTCCGCGCGAAAAGCCGTTGTATCCATACCCTTATATCAACAGTACGATCCATCTAACAACGAAAAAAATTATTCTCGAAGATGTTCAGATTTTAACACTTTTGAATACAGGGAAACTCAAACTCAGTAGGGTTGAAATTAACAAGCCGGAAATTGAAGTGAGTTTGAGAGGGGCTGTTCAAAGATTCTTTCCTTACAAGGATACATTAGAAATAAAAGATACTCTGGTAAAAAGTGATAAACAGTTTTTAACTGCTTTTTCGCTGGAGGAATTCAGGCTCATTGATGCTTCGTTTCATATCCTGAATTTATTCAACGATCGTGAACTCAACGTGCAGAAACTAAGCATTTCGCTTAGCGACCTTAAAATTGACCAGCGGACAAGGCTCGATTTATTCGCAATCAGCAAAGTGGGACTCAAAATTGCAAGTATTTCGGGAAGCATGAAAAGTGGTGGCTTCAGGACAATAAACCTGAGTGATTTGTCTTTAAATGTGATGGATTTGAGAATCCATAAAAGTGTTGACACTCTCATTTTTTCATACAACGATTTCAATACCGGACTGAAAAACCTTAGTATGGATACGAAAGACAGTATTTATAATATTTCGGTTGAATCCTTTGGTATTTCCCGCGATAAATCATCAATCAGTATCGGAAATATAATGTTAAAACCCAATTTCACCCAGGCCGAATTGCTTAAAAAAGAGCGCTTTCAGAAAGCACAGTTTACTGTTTCCGTAGGTTCGATTGATCTTGTAAATGTAAATTTTGATACACTTGTTTACCGCAGGAATTTATATGTTGATGAAATTAATATTGATAAAGTTGATATTTCGCTTTTTAAAGATAAATCAAAACCTATTGACAGGAATAGATTTCCTGAATATCTTGGTCAGTTGATTGCTGCTTTTCCTATTCCATTAGAGATAAAAAGGATAAAAGCTACTGAAGTTAATCTGGTTAGTGCCGAACGGAAAGAGGACGGCAAATCAGCAAAAGTTATTGTTCGACGCGGAACCCTTGAGGCAAATAATATTACCAATCTTGCTACAAATGAACAACTTACTATACAAGCTTCGGCCTACATCGAAAATAAAGTGCTACTCCATCTCAATGCAGCTTATAGCTATACTCAGCCTCAAATAAGCTTAAGTGTGAGGGCAGGAAAGTTTAATCTGCTCGATGTTAATCAGATACTTTCAGCTTATACTCCTGCAAAAATTAACAAGGGAATTATTGATCAGATAGCACTTAACGGAACAATTTATCGAACCACAGCCACCGGAACTATGAAATTTTTGTACCACGGCCTTGAGGTAGATACTAAACTTTCGGATAAGGATTGGCAAAACTCGGTTTTAGCTTTTGCAGCCAACACCTATTTGTCAGCCAACAATCCACCTTCTGCCGACAGACCGCCCAAGGTAGTGAAATACCAGGTCGAAAGAGATATGCATAAAGGAGAATTTAACATAATCCTTAAATCATTTCTGGCCGGAATGAAAGAAACCATGATGATGTCGAAGGAGAACAAACAGGACTATAAAGAGAAGAAAAAGGCTGCCAGGGCTGAGAAGAAAGCCGCTGAGGGTGAAAAGACGAAGTGGAATCCGTTAAAGAAGAAATAGATACCTTGTACAGATGATCCTGAAACAGGAAAAGTTCAAACGCCGGAATTCCTTTTTAAAAAGAAACGCCTACCCCAAGCTGCAGATATTGCGATTTTAAACCTTCATTAACTTCGTTAAGACCCCAGTAATAGCGTGCTTCAATGCTAAACAGAAGTATTTTTACGCCAGCGCCTACAAACACTGGGAAATCAACCGTTTTGAAATGCTCCTCTCCGAAAGGAGAATCTGAAATTAGTCCACTGTATTTTTCATTTAGTTTGAAATTGGCTGATATTCCGCCAAGTGCAAATACCGGACCGAGCTTGCCTTCGATGAACAACGGAATACAAAGGTTATTCAAGAGTACACTTTCTGAATTATCATTCCATTCAGCGCCGGTGGTCATATATTCGAGCCCATAACCGAAATGCAAAGCAGGTACAATCCGATGGGTTTTAAATAATCCGATATAAAAACTATTGTACGAATCCGTTAGGCTAATCATCGAACCGTCTTTCATGTACTTAGAGTTCTGAAATCCGGCACGGACTCCAATCTTATTCTGAGCGTTTACAATGGTTATACTTATGGCGAAAATGGCAACGAGTAACACTAAACTAAGTTGTTTCATAGATTCGGATTTTAACATTATTAATAGCTGCATACAAATGTAGCTAACTATTCATTGTAGAATCTGTTTTAAGGGAAATATTTCTTTCTGTTTCAACAAAAGTTTAGTTAGGGTCTGCTGAAAAATTCCGAAGGAGTTTTAATTTTAATAACCTCCGGTGCAACCGGAGGTTATTGTCGTGCAGCAGATCAACCCCGAAGTGGATTGAATATCTTTATTGCACTGATATTGAACCCTTTCAGGGTTCTGTCTTTTGTATTTTTTTATTATCCACCAGTTTCACTGCTGGTTAATAAAATTAAATCCCTTCAGGATTTCGGCTACATAACATTTTGATGTGCTAGAAACACATTTTGATGTATAAGATTTTAAAGAAATGTGATTCTTTTTGTTAATATCGGATTGAAAATATTCTTTCTCTTACTTTTTGCTTGAACAAAAAGTAACAAAAATTCAAGGCTTTATAAAACAGGATTG